>CAYSRI010000161.1:0-3172 GCA_964433405.1 uncultured archaeon
TATTTTTGCTGCTTGCGATTTTCTATGTGGAATTCTGTTATGTTCTGCTCCTTGCTGTAACTTTATATGCACTTTACCCAGCACTAGAATCATGGAAAAAAAGGTGATTGCAGCCTTTGAAGCGGGAATAAAACTTGGAGCGCTTTTTCACCAGTTTATAGGAGTTCCAGTCGCTAAAAAGAACGTTGAACTGCTTGAAAGAGCTATGGAAAGCTGTATAAAGCTGCAACCATACGTAGCAGATGCTGAAGTGAAAATCGACAGAAAAAAACTCGAAGACGTTTCGAAATTCGGTTACACTTCCCTTTCCCCCGAAATTCTGAAAGCAAGGGTTGTTGTGGAATTCGAAGGTGAAAGAGTTGAAGCAGTTCTTGAATGGGATGAGAAACTTCGTTATCCTCTAATGAAGCTCTTATGAAAAGTTTTAAATTCCATGAAATGCTTCGCTCTTAAGGTGTCAAGATGGCAAGAATGCATAAGAGCAGAAGGGGAAAGTCGGGATCGAAGAAGGTTTACAGAAATACCCCGCCTGAGTGGGTAGAGATGTCAAAGGAAGAGGTAGTTAAAAAGATACTAGAACTCTACAACGAGGGAATGGACCCTTCAAAAATAGGAATGGTACTTAGAGACAGATATGGAATTCCTTCGGTCAGGCAGATAACAGGCAAAAGGCTTGTTGAGATTCTGAAAGAGAACGGTGTTTCAATGAAATACCCCGAGGATCTCAAAGCTCTAATAAAAAAGGCTCTGAAACTGAGAAAACACCTTGAAGCCCATAAGAAAGATCTGCACAATAGAAGAGGGCTTCAATTGATCGAGGCGAAGATTTGGAGGCTCTCAAGCTACTACAAAGAAAAAGGAGTTCTACCTGCAGATTGGTCATACGATCCCGAGAAGCTCCGCGTAGAGCTATCCTAATTTATGTTCTCCAGAAAGAATGGAATCCTTTTTATTGAGGACGTTTCTACTGTCGAAATTGCGGAAAAGTACGGAACTCCAGTTTATATAACCTCGAAATCCCAACTCGAAAAGAACATCGAAGCGTACAAGACGGCCTTTCCAGATGCGGAAAAACTCTACGCAGTTAAGGCCAATGGAAACCTAGCTTTAATGAAAATAATAGCATCGAACGGATTTGGAGCAGATGTTTTCAGTTCGGGTGAACTTTATTTGGCACTTCTTGCGGGATTTAACAAACAGAAAATTTTATTCAACGGAAATTCAAAAAGCGATTCCGAAATTGAAATGGGTATTCAGGCGGGCGTAAAGTTCAGTGTGGACAGTTTAGACGAGCTTAAAACAATTCAGAACATTGCTGAAAGAGATGGTAAGGAAATCGAAATCGCATTCCGCATAAACCCAGACATAGATCCAAAAACGCATCCCAAAATAGCAACTGGCCTGAAAGAGTCAAAATTTGGACTACCAGAAGAACAAGCGCTGAAAGCATATGAAATTGCCCTGAAAATGAAAAACGTTGTTCCTAAGGGAATTCATTGCCACATCGGAAGTCAGATTCTTGAAACTTCTCCCTTCGTCTCTGCGATGCGAAAGCTCGGAAAAATTGCGAAGGCAATCGAAAATCTTGGCGTAGAACTGGACTTCATAGACATCGGCGGAGGTTTGGGAATTGACTATGAAGGTAAGGGAGCGATCACTCCTTATGATCTGGCAAGAGATCTTTTACCGGCTTTTGAGGAGGTTTCATCCGATCTCAAATCCGATCCAATGCTATGGCTTGAACCAGGAAGAAGCATCGTTGGAAACACCACAATCCTCCTTACCAGAGTAAATGCTGTGAAAAGGACCCATAGGAATTTTGTTGCCGTTGATGCCGGCTTCAATCTTCTCATCCGACCGGCCATGTATGGTTCATACCACCGAGTTGTCGTTGCCAACAAGGATGGAGGAGAGGACGAAGTCTACACGGTTGTTGGACCAATTTGTGAGAGTGGAGACGTGCTTGCAAGGGATCGAAAGCTTCCTAAAGTCGAAAAAGGGGATCTCATAGCCATTCTAGACGCTGGAGCCTATGGATTCTCGATGAGCAGCCAGTACAACGGGCGAGCCAGGTGTGCGGAAGTCCTTGTAAGCGGTAGCAAAACAGCCTTGATAAGAGAACCGGAAAGCTTTGGAGATCTAATAGCCAAGCAAAGAATCCCGGAGTGGATTTAAGCAACGGTTCTAAAAAGCAAAAATATTTAAACCGACAAGGCTACGAACCCGCAATGCATCAATACGCAGACTTTATAATATTGGTACCTTTTGTAGCTCTATTCTAAAGTTACCTTGGGGTGGGTTCATGCGTGCTGCCGATGCCTTTATCAAGGCTCTAGAAATGGAGGGTGTTGAGGTCATCTTTGGCATACCCGGAGGGGCGATTCTCGAAATCTATGACGCCCTTTACGATTCGAACATAAAGCACATAACGACGAGGCATGAACAGGGAGCGACACATGCGGCCGATGGCTATGCTAGGGCGAGCGGTAAAGTGGGAGTTGTTTTTGCAACCTCTGGGCCTGGCGCAACGAATACCGTAACAGGGATTGCAAACGCTTATATGGATTCTTCCCCGATAGTGGTTTTCACCGGACAGGTGGCCAGGAGTCTGATAGGCAATGATGCGTTCCAGGAAGCGGATATCACAGGCATCACTATGCCGATAACAAAGCATAACTATCTGGTTACTGATCCAAAAAGCCTGCTTAGAATCGTGAAGGAGGCTTTTCATATAGCTTCAACAGGCCGTCCGGGTCCTGTGCTTGTTGACATCCCCAAGGACGTCTCTCAGTCGGACATAGATTTTGAATATCCAAGCAAAGTTGAGTTAATGGGATATAAGCCAAAGTACGAGGGGCATCCGATGCAAATCAAGAAGGCGGCAGAACTAATATTGAAATCTGAAAGACCGATAATACTTGCAGGCGGTGGGGTGAAAATATCCAATGCGCAGAAAGAGCTTACCGAACTTGCGGAAGCCATCCCTGCATTTGTTGTAACTACTCTAATGGGCAAGGGTTCGATTAGTGAATATCATCCTCTCTGCTTGGGCTTTGTCGGAATGCACGGTTCAAAATATGCAAATTACGCACTGAGCGAAAGCGACCTAATCATTGCGGTAGGTTGCCGTTTCAGAGACAGGACCACGGGCTATGCAGCGCATTTTGCTCCC
>CAYSRI010000162.1:0-3152 GCA_964433405.1 uncultured archaeon
ATTTCAACTCTTGGAGATTGGGCCCTAAAATCCTCAAACACTTCTATAAGCTCATATTCACGAAATCCAGCATTGTATCCATTTTCCAATTTCAACACTAGGCTTCCAGTAAAACTAGGCATCACGATGCCCTCGAAAATCTTTCCTTTTGCCCTAATTTTTACTCTCTTGCCTGTTAACATCAAAACTACCTCCCAGCTTCATCACTTCTTGTTTCATAATCTCCAAAGCATTTTCAATTCTTCTCCTAATCCTCCTGACTTCTCTCTTTTCGCTTAAAACCTTTTCCTTTCTCCGCAATCGCATCCTTTCAACTTCTTCCTTTGCTGTACCCCCAATGGTCCTTCTACTGTTTATTATATTATCCAAATTAGTTACCTCTGCAATTCTTTTGTCGGAGATTTTTATTTCGTATCCAAGCTCCCTTGCAGCATTTTCTAGATCTCGAGCCGAAGGACTAATAATACCGCTGGAAGCCAATCTAGCGATTATTCGATGTGAATCTCTAAATGGAATTCCGAAATCTTTCACAAGCATATCTGCAAGTTCCGTAGCAGTTGTAAATCCCTCATGCGCCTTTTTCTCCAGTATCTCTTTCCTGAATTTTATTTCTGATAACATTCCGGTGAAAACCTCTACAGCTTCATTCGCCTCCTTCAGCGCCGTATACAGAAGTGGATTCATCTCCTGAAAATCCCTGTTGTAGCTAAAAGGCATTGCTTTGTAAATCGCCATTGCCGAAGTCAGAAGACCAATCATTTTTCCACACTTCGCCCTAAGAAGCTCAGCAATGTCGGGATTCTTCTTCTGTGGCATTATCGAAGACGTCGAAGAATACCTATTCGGGAGTTCGATAAATCCAAGAGTTGCAAAAAGGATTATTTCTTCGCAGATTCTGCTTATGTTCAATAAAACCGAGGTGCAAACATAAACTGAGTCGATCAAAAAATCTCTAGAAGCAACAGAATCCTTACTGTGCTCCTGGACAGAGTCAAATCCAAGAATCTTAGCTGTAAATTCCCTATCAAGTCTATAAGTAGTTCCAGCAAATGCAGATGAACCTAAAGGACACCTGTTCGACCTTCTGAAAGCCTCCAGAGTACGTTCAAAGTCCCTTTCGAATAAATCGAAGAACATGAGCAGATGATGTGATAATCTCGTTGGCTGGGCAAACTGAAGATGCGTGAAACCAGGCATAATTGAATCGGTTTCAGAAAGCTTCAAAATAGTCTCTTGCAATTGAATAAGCCCCTCAGCCAAATTCAATAAGTTATCCCTGGCAAATAGTCTCAAGCATGTCGCAACTTCATCATTTCTCGATCTTCCCGTGTGCATTTTTTTCCCGGCTGGTGTTTTATTCGTTATTTCTCCTTCTATCGCTTCATGTATGTCCTCAAATTCCCATTTCCTATATCCCTGCTTTGAGATCTCGTTTAAAGCATTTATGATCTCAAGAGCTTCTTCTCTGCTCAGATAGCCGCTTCTCTGAAGGCAAAGCGTATGGGCTATGTCCACAAGGACATCATAATAGAAAATGCTCAGATCGTGACCTATGGAACTTGAAAACTTCAGGGCCTTGAAATCCATTTCCTTTCCAAGTCTGCCTTCTCTAAGCATCTCAGACCCACCTCTCACCATCCTTATATATCTCCTTTTTCCATATCGGCAATTCCGTCTTCATGAGCTCAACGGCATTAATGAGCGGTTCCCAGATATCTTTCCTGTGCTCGCCCACAACGGCTATATAAACAATGTCTTCACCGGGCGTCAGCTTCCCCAGCTTGTGGTAAAGCTTCGCATTTGCAATTCCTGGAAAGCTCCTAATTTTGTTTTCAACTTCTGAAATTTTTTCGAAAAGAATTTCGTTAAAAGCCTCGTATTCAAGTCTTTCCACAGTTTTTTTTCCTTCAAACTTTCGCACAAATCCAACAAATACGCCGACCGCACCGCAGTTTTCTGCATTTTTCTTAGCCTTTTCAACAACTGTTTTTAGGGTTTCAAAATCTGGTGCTCTTTGAAGTGTTTTTGCCCCCTCAAATACTGGTATCTTAAACCCAAACTTTTCCTCAATTCTAGAAGTCTCTTCAGCACCGCTGATAACCGAATATTCGTAGCCAAGATCCGCAAAACATTCAAGCAATTTCTCGAGCAATTCAGACTTCGCAGATATTTTCAAATCTTCAGATTCAATGTTCAAATCGTTTACCTTCCTGATAAAAACAGTCTTTCCCAATTTTTTTAGTTCTTCATATGCTTTTTCGTCTCCAATCAAGAGCTTCAAATTCCCCACCTCCAAAAGAACAAAAAACAGGCTGAACCAGATGGCACCTTACACAAATCTTTTTCCCATCGATTATAATTTCTGCACAGCTTGCAAATGACATTCTCGGTTCCGTAGGACTTCCCGGGCATAGAATGGCCTTACCTTTTACTTTTTCGAAAATGAATCTGTGAACGTGACCAAAGATTAGCAGATCAACTCCAAGCTCCATGGCCATATAGATGAGATCGTCAAAGTTATTTATGTAGTTACCTCTGTGAACAACTCCAATCCTAAAATCACCCGCTTTAAATTCTGCAACTTCGGGAAGTTCTTCTAGAATTTCTGGATCATCACTATCGCCTTTCACAGCTACAAGATCAAAGTTAGAAAATCTCAAAAAAACCTCATAGCTATCAAAGTCACCAGCATGAACCACGAGATCCGCAGATTCCAATAAATCAAGCATTTTTTCGGGAATTTCCGGCTTCCGAAGGTGTGTGTCTGATGTAACGATTATTCTCATTGTCATTTTCGTGCAGCTCCTTTAGCTATGCTAGAGCTTTACAATTCCAGACTAATCTGCCAGTTCAGTAGGATACGTTAATCTATGGGAACATCCCTGATCTAACCTACCCCAAACATATTTAAAGATTTTGGGTATATAGACAACTTTTTTATGATTGCACTTTTCATCTAAATAAATATAATAATGTCATAATATTAATAATTAAATCTTATTTCTGTTGTAGTCATAAGTGTTATATACCTGTGTTCACCATAATAATGATAGAGGGATAGAGATGTTCGAAAACATAATTGCAGATTTACTTGGAGTTAGTGGTGTCAAGGGTGTATATATATCCGATCCTGAAGGGACTCTGGTTGAGTC
>CAYSRI010000163.1:0-3141 GCA_964433405.1 uncultured archaeon
TTTTCACCCACAGATACTCCCGGATGGGACATGCATGGTCTTCCGATCGAAGTCAAAGTTGAGCAAGAACTTGGATTCAGAAACAAAAGAGATATAGAAAATTTTGGTGTCGAAAATTTCGTTAAAAAGTGCATGGATTATGCTTTAAGAAACAAAGACATGATGACTGAGCAGTTCAAAGCTTTGGCTGTCTGGATGGACTGGGAAAAGCCCTACATGACCATAAAGGCCGAATATATGAACTCAGCATGGTTTGCAATTAAGAAAGCTCATGAAAAAGGCCTGTTGGAAAGGAAAAAGATGGTAGTGAACTGGTGTCCTCGTTGCGAGACTGCACTGGCTGAAGCTGAAGTGGAATATGCTGAGAGAGAAGATCCCTCAATCTATGTTAAATTCAGGCTCAAAAATGGCGAATACGTTCTTGTATGGACGACGACACCTTGGACAATTCCAGCCAACATGGCTGTGGCTGTAAATCCAAGATTGAAATATGCCAGGGTTAAGGCTTACAGAAATGGCGCTCCGGAGATCCTAATCCTTGCAGAAAGTCTGATCGACGTTCTCGCAAAGGGCTACGAAAAATGGGAGGTCCTAGAGACTTTTCTTGGTGAAGAACTTGAAGGTTTGGAATACGTGCATCCGCTGGCCGAAGAGATCCCCCTTCAGAGAAATTTTAACCACAAAATTGTATTAGGCGACTTCGTTTCGGCTGAGAACACTGGTTGCGTTCATGTTGCCCCAGCCCACGGTTTAGAGGACTTCGAACTTGGTCTAAAATACGGCCTCGAGGTTTTCAATCCAGTTGACGATAGAGGCATATTCACCGAATTGGCTGGAAAGTATTCAGATCTAAGTATACGAGAAGCAAATGAAGTTATAATAGAGGACCTACTAAAGAAGGATCTATTAATTGCTGAAGAGAAGATTTTCCATCGCTACGGTCACTGCTGGAGGTGCAAAACACCTATAATTTTCAGAGCCACAGAGCAGTGGTTCATCCGCATTACCGACCTTAAGGAAAAAATGCTTGAAGAGATAGAGAAGGTTTTATGGATCCCAGAGTGGGCGGGAAGCGCCCGATTTAGAGACTGGATAAGCAACGCCAAGGATTGGTGTATAAGCCGACAGCGATACTGGGGTATTCCGCTCCCTATATGGATCTGCGAGAAGTGCGGAAAGATAAAGGTCGTTGGAAGCATTACCGAAGTACCTTGGCAATCAGATCTCGACCTTCACAGACCAAGAATCGATGCTGTAAAGTTCAAATGCGACTGTGGAGGAGAAATGAGCAGAGTGAAAGACGTTTTCGATGTATGGTTTGACAGCGGTGTTGCGAGCTGGGGGAGCATTGGATATCCTCTAAAAACTGAGAAATTCGACTTATGGCCCGCGGACTTCATAACCGAGGGACATGACCAGACAAGGGGTTGGTTCTATTCCCAGCTCGGTACCTCTCTAATATGCTTCGAAAGAGCTCCTTACAAAACAGTCCTGATGCACGGATTCACTCTGGACGAGCAGGGAAGGAAGATGAGCAAAAGCCTTGGAAACGTCATTGAACCGGAGGAAGTGATAGCTCAGATTGGAGTGGACTGCTTCAGACTTTATGTTCTGAGCTCAGCGGTCTGGGAAGATCTTAAGTTCAGCTGGGAAGAAGCTAGAAATGTTCTCAGAAATATAAACATTCTATGGAATACGATAAGATTTGCATATACATACATGAGCATAGACAGATTCAGAGCTGGAAAAGATGTTGAGCTTAGCCTAGAAGACATGTGGATCCTTTCAAGGCTCGAAAGATTCAATGAGGAAGTTGTTTCTGCTATGGAGAAATACCAGCTTCACAGAGTAGTTAAAGCCTTTTTTGATTTCATAATCGAAGATTTCAGCCGCTGGTATATACCGCTGATCAGGGCGAGGGTATGGGAGGAAGCAGAATCCAAAAAGAAACTTTCCGCATACGAAACAATGTTTAGGGTAATAGACAAGACGCTTCGCATAATCGCCCCATTCGCTCCAATTATCACAGAATGGTTTTACCAGAACTTCATAAAGAAGTTTAGGGAGGGAAAGGAGAGTATCTTCATGGAAGAATATCCTAAGGCAGATAAGACTCTCATAGACTCCGAACTTGAGGAAAAAATGAACGTGGCAAGGGAAATCGTAGAAGCTGGGAACAGCGCACGAAGCAAGGCCAGAATTAAGCTAAGATGGCCTCTAAAGGAATTAATCGTTGAAACAAATGTCAAAGGACTTGAAAGCATAGCGGAGATAATAGCAAAGCAGAGCAATGTTAAAGAGGTCAGATTCACAGAAAAGTTCCCGAAAGAGCTGATAATAAAGCCTGAGTTTAAGAAAATAGGACCTATACTAAAGGGAAAAGCAAAAGAGTTTGCAGAGTACGTTTCGAAGCTGAAAGAAATACCAGAAGAAATAGTGTTCGAAGGGGTTAGGATTCCAAAGGATTTTCTCATCATTGAAGAAAGGATCCCCGAAGGCTATGAGTTCGCGGAATTTTCCAACGGAAGAGTCTACATCGGCACGAAACTTGACGAGAACTTGCTCAGGGAGGCTTATGCAAGAGAGATTGTGCGCAGAATACAGCAGATGAGGAAGGAAATGAATCTGAATGTTGAAGAGTTCATAGTTAGCTTCGTTGAGATCGATCCCAAGCTTATTGAGGGCTGGACTGAATACATAAAGAATGAAACAAGGTCGAAGGATTTGAAATTCGAAGGAGCGGAGGGGTACGTTAAGGAGTGGGAAATCGAAGATATGAGGGTGAGGATAGGGATAAAGAGATGGAGCTGAATGAGTGGCTGAAAATCTACGAGCAAATTATTTCAGACTTTGGTTTTTCAAGAGAGAAAGATGAATCGGCTGCAAAGTTGATTGCAACCCTTGGAAAGGAAAAGCTCCTAAACTGCGAAGTCTTGAACTGCATCAAAGGCAAGGAAGTCGCGGTAATTGGCGGTGCATATGAAGGGGAGGAAGTAAGAGAGAACTTCGTTATAACTGCCGGAAAAGCACTTGTTAAAGTAAAACTTATTCCAAAAATACACGTAACAGATCTGGAAGAGGACGTAGATAAAAAACTTGAGCTTGAAAAAAATGGTTGCATTCTAGATATTAATGCACAAG
>CAYSRI010000164.1:0-3132 GCA_964433405.1 uncultured archaeon
TTGAGCAGAGCTGTCGAGAGGAATTTGGCTGAGTTTAATGTTGAGGGTAGAGGAAGCATAATGGTCTTAGATATAGACTGGAATTCTCTGCTCTGCGATGCATGCAAATGGCTCGTTGGAGGTATATGTGAAGAGGGGACAACTTTAGGTTGTGCTTTACTCTGTGGGCGACTATGCTTAAAAATTCCACATCCAATAGGTGCTGGTGCCTGTTGGTTTATATGCACGGTAGCTTGCGATTTCATTGTGAAATACAAAGGCTGTAGCATGAGTGCCGAAGAAGTCTGCAGAAGGGTGAACGTATGCAAATAAGAAAAGTGTTCTTTTTCATCGGTATTTTTTTAATGATCTACTCTCTAACAATTTTCAGCCTATACGGCTTGTTTCTTGGGAAATTCTATGAAATAGAGACTTTCATAACAATACTTCTATATTTAGGGTTCGCCTTAGCTTTATCTTCGAGCGAGACCATCTTTAGGGCTATCAAAAAGCAAAAATTTGGAGAAGAACTCGAAGTTGCACTCAGAGTAATGCTCTTCTTGGTGATTTTATTAACCTTCGTGCTACAGAAGTTCATATTAGGGTGGTAGAATGAAACTCGAAACTGCTCTTAGAGTTCTTATTATGGAGACACGATTATTTAATTGTAATATTAAATCAAATCGAAATAATCCGGAATTTTGGTTGATTGGAAGAAATGATAAACCCACGCTAAAAGTTCAACAAGCTGAATTCAAAGGTGAGATTGTGGGCATTGAAAGGCTTTCCAGAAGAAAATTACCACTCTTTATAATCGCTCTTTTAGTCTTCTCCACAATTTTTCTGCTAATCCACGCAATTTCTGGCTCAGAAGAAGCTTTTATTATCGGTGCTCGACTATTTATAGCCTGTATAATCTTAGGTGTCACATTAACCATTATTGAAGCGATCAAAGCAAAGAACTTACCGTATTCCTACAGCATCATTGGCCTTCTTTTTGGACTCATGAGCTTCTTTCTGCTACCTGCGGATCTGCAACTCTTTTGCTTTTTCAGACGAATTTTTTGGTCTTTTATTTCTCCGGGATAATTATAACTTTGGGGTTAATATTAATTCTAATAAATAGATATAATTTATTATAACAAAACTAAACCTTAGCTAGAGAACGATTTAAATACGAATCAATCTTGTATCGATTAGATCCAATGGAAAATTCGTTCTCGATGCTTATTCTGGTAAGCTTTATCAAATGATTTTTAAAAGGGGAGAGTATATGAGAAAAGGTTTAAAAGGACTTCTCGTTCTTTTTTATACCTTTTTAATATCTTATGCAGTTGCCATCCTCTGAGTTTCTGCTCCGATGAAAAGTTTTGACGTAGAACGCATTCTCGTCTTGGCTTCAATCTCATCAGTAATCCTCTTACTCTTGATCACACGCTTGATGAGGTCTCTAAAAAAGAATGGATATTCTTCTCGAGACATTTTGAGGCTTCACTTAATAATCGAAGAAAAGATCGTAGATAGGAGAGGAAGGGATTTCATACTCGAACTTCAGGGGCTGGTTTTCTCTTACATACTGCTAATAGGTTTTCTTGGAGCTTTGTTCTTGATGCACGGAGAAATTATAATTTCGATTGTAGAGTTTTTGCTTTGTTTCTGCTTATTTTTATCTTCTTCCCGATTCTTTTGCCTTTCATCGCGATTTTTTTTCGTTTTCCCACCTAAAATTTACAGTTCTCTCCTGAATAAAAAATCCTCAAAAGAAGATTTCTTCAAATTCTGGATCAAAATCTCTATCCTGCTTTTAGCGCTTATCCTCTTCTCTAAGTTAATATTTTTATTTCTCCAACCAATACCCAAAACGTATTTTACAAGAGAGTTAGTTGAAACGCTCGACAACCCAAAAGTATTCTGGAATTTAACTATTATAAGTTTGCTAAATGCTCTCTTTGGTTTAATCGCTCTGATTAGGTTTTCTAAAGCTGAAATATATCTTTATCTCACTCTGATTTTTGCAATCGCACCCATTTTGGATTTATTCTCGATTATATGGATAACAGAAAAGTTGCATTTTATAGCCTTTACTCTAATTTTAGCCTTCTTTGCCATAATATTGGCGACAATTCCTATTCTGAGGTTTTTCGGCTACGAAATAGGCTATGGTTCACTCATAAAAGAAATCTGGAAACCCGGCGAAAGATCTAGTCTTCTGGATCCTCTTGCTATTCATCGCATTCTCAGCTTTGCAATCGCTCTCACCATAGGAATCCTTCAAAGCAGTTCTGAAACTTTTCTGCGAGAAGCTTTTAAAGGGCTAAGAGTTTGATTGTTACGGCTTTTGTTTTAGTTCCATTCTTTGTTTTCCCTGCTTTCAGGAAATTCAAGAACTAAGGATTACTCTTTAAATTCGCAGAAAATTAACCTACCCTAATCCAACCCCTTTCAAAACGCTTAAATCTCTTTTTCTCAGCCTCATATAGCTTTATCAGCTCTTCAAAGAAATCCTTTTCAGCAAAAAGAATTAAACCATCTTCCAAAGCATCCAAGATCGTCGGATGACCTTTTATTAGCATTCTCTTCACTTCTTCGCACTTATAGCCCTTTACATCGAGAGGAGCATTGGTTTTGTCGAGCTCATAGAGCAATCTCATTCTTTCCTTGAAATTCTCAGGCAATTTATCTGAAACAACAAGCAAATCCACATCGCTCCCAACGCCGAATTTTTTCTTCGCTATTGAGCCAAACAAAATTACAAGCTTGGGTTCAAGAATTTTTAAAGCTTCGAGGTAACTTCTAATTTCATTTTCGTAAGGAATCATAGGCGACACTTTTTACGAATTCCAAAATTTTTTCAGCGGATTTTAAAGCATCTTCTGCATCCTCTTCATCGTAATATTCAAATGGAGAACCTTCAACGTGGGCATCGGGATATCTTGTAGGTATATAGTGCCTGTCAAGGATCTTGGCTTTCCTCACAATCGCTTCGGGAACTTCAATTCGCTGGGAAAGTGTTTCAAGCAACTTCTTGAGCGAGTGGCCATAAGCCATTATTCCAAATCCATAAAGCAAGCCCTTAATTGCGAATTCTGCAGACTGGTGAGCTTTAAAACATGCCCAAGAGTAATCTTTAGCATTTTTATCTCTTTCAGCACT
>CAYSRI010000165.1:0-2111 GCA_964433405.1 uncultured archaeon
CTCGGCCGTATGACCAGTTGCGATTACATCAAATCCCATCTCTCTTGCAAATCTGTTCATAATGTACCTTTTCGCAGTACCGCATGCAGAACAGACCCTGCCCCTGACCTGAGGGATTGTAAATCCGTAATCCTCTAGCTCCACGATGTTAAGCTTAACCGATAGCATCTCAGAAAGATTTTCTACCTTTTTCCTTGAATCCTTTGAATATTCCCCAATCCCTAGGTCAATGTGGAGGATTTCGAACTCAAAGCCTAGTTCCTTCAAAACAGAAGCCATTGCAGAGCTGTCTTTTCCGCCGGAAACTGCCAATAAAATCTTTTCATCTTCCCTAAGAATTCTGTATCTCTTTATTGACCTCTCCACAAGTCTCCTGTAAAAATCTAAGTAGCAATCCCCACAAAGAGAGATTCTGTAAGCTCTCAGATTAGCTACGGCCTTTTTTCCACACTTTCTGCATTTCATAGGCCAAGCAGTTTAAGATTCGGAATCAGGATCATCAGGGCTATTGAAACAAAAACGAAGATGGCTAGAGATTTGGCAACGTTAATGGAGACTTTTTCAGCTCTTTCACCATATCTCCTGTAAAGTAACCCTGAAAAAGTTTCATGAAAAACTCTGCCACCGTCCAAGGGAATCGCCGGAAGACAGTTGAAGAGTCCGACCCAGAAGTTGATCCAGCCAATCCAGTATAGGGTGTTGAGGATCCAGAAAACGTAGCTGGGGCTTTCGAACAGCATTTCCATTCCCGAAAACCCTTGAAAAGTAAAAGGCAGGGAAATTATGACAAGCCAGCCCACAGGTTCTTTAAAAGAGGTTGGAATGGCTCTTATACTGTCCAATAAGTCCTTAGAGTTGTAGAAGTTCAACCCTCCGACACATTCTAGCTGGCCAACGTAAACACCCATAAAGGCCCTTCCGTTCTTCTCGACAAGCGTTAAATTGAGCAATCTAAATTCCCCAGTAGCAGGATCATAAATTTCAACTGAAATGTTCTGTCCAGGCTTTTTCTTTTGCATCTCACTGTTAAACTCCGAAACGTTGCTAACAGCCATCCCGTCTATCTTCGTTATCATCACGCCGCTCTTTATTCCCGCCAATTCTGCAGGAAAAGTCTGATTGTATTCCCTATAAAGTCCCGTAATCTTGACACCCTTAACTCCGTAAAAGGTAACTGCATGCCTACCAGATTCATTTTCAAGGATAACGACGTTCTCTCCCGGTTTAATCAACGATTCAATTTTCCCCGTAACCTCAAAGCCGTTTAACTCCACAACCCTTCCGATAAATTTACCGCTATCATCCACAACGCTTAATGCAGGATTTAGAAGAGATAAGCAGTAAAAAAATGCTAAAAATGCCGCAAATGCAACTATAAAGTTGCTAATGACTCCTATCGAAAAAACCCTTATTCGGGACAATCTTCTTGTTTTTTTGTCAAAAAGCTCAGTTTCATCAGGTTCAGCAAATGCGCCTATCGGGACGAGGGCCAGAATTATTCCAAGTGATTTGACCTTTATACCCTCAACCCTGCAGAGAATTGCATGACTTAGCTCGTGAACGACAAGAGTTACCACCAGACCGATCAGTCCCCAGACGAGCGGAATGAATGGGTTGACACCTGGGATCAACAATGCTGCCTGCGGACTTGTGAGCTCAGATGGTTCAGGTGGCGATTTTAGCATTATATAATCCGCCACAATAACGAGCGCGAACATGAAAAACATACCCAAAAAAACGACAGGAAGTCCAAGATCGGCTACGAACCTCCATAGTCTCTTCAGTTTAGAGATCTTTTCAACAAAATTCAAGCCCTTTTTAGTCCTGATCATTAGAAATGGCCCATAGTTTTTCATGCCGTACTTTTCGAGAGTGCCAAATTTACCCAGAACTTCAATAAGCATCCAGTAGATTAGAAAAAGGTACAGCAGCCAGAGCATTAAGGTTCGCTAATTTTAAAGAATAAAAATCTTTTCAAGTATACTCTTTAATTACTTCTACTAGTATTTCTCCTCTGCCGCCTGTAGGTTTAGCAATTGTTCTGCCACAGATCAGGCATTTTACAATCGTGGACGGGTGATCGAAGATTACCTGCTCATGCTCGCAGTCCG
>CAYSRI010000165.1:2121-3132 GCA_964433405.1 uncultured archaeon
GCTCTTTTTAGGCATTCGATCACCTCTCCACGAGCTCGAACTTCTTCACCCTCCACGTCGGTCTGGTATGGGCCTTCTTGCAGACCGTACAGCGATACCTTATATTAACCCTTTTTGTCGGCTTATCCCCACCAGGAACCTTGCTGAACTTCCCGAGATTACCAACCTTTCCCCTTCTTCTCTTCTGCCTATGAATCCACCTCAGCTTGCTTGGCTTACCTTTGCCAACTTTCTCGACCTCATGAAGGGTATGCTTTTTGCAAACCCTGCAGTAAGTCATAACCTTCTTTGGATACTTCATTCTTTCACCTCTATTTTCTCCGCAACTCCACTCTTTATCAGCACTTCAGCATTTTCTGCAGGTAGAGTAGCCACATCTTCCTTTCTCAATTTATATCTTTTTCCATCAACTCCAAGTATTTCAGCATCTTTTTTAATTCTAACAAGAACTCTCTCCATCTTCTCCTTCTTTCCCTCGAAAATTGATTTACGAAATTCGCTTATAACTTCAACCAATGTTCTGAAAAAAGTCCTTTCTGCTGAACTTGTTAAGGCCAACCTCCTGTCCGCACACTTCGGCCCATGCAGCATTTATTATCTTTCCGGTCCTTAACTCGAAAATCTTCCTCCGCAATCGTTTTAAAGTTCTAACCTCGTCATCCACTTTTTCATCAATTCCTTTTTTTTCTTCAAGTTCCCTAATCCTTTCGTTTATTTTGTGATAGAGATCATCATCGATTTTTGTTAACTGTGACTTGTTTTTTTCTATGAGCGTTAGAAGTTCTTCTATCATACGCAAAGATGTATGCGAAATATCTTAAACGTTACGTGAACGAACCACCCCTCCTCACACAAAGGGCTTCCTGCTTCATTGAGAAGTACTCCCTCTACGAGCATTCGTGGCTCGCTGCCACACATCCAGCATGTTGGGCTGCTCTTTTAGCCTTGCTTTAATCATTTTTGATGGATAAATGCCGAATTTGTAGCTGATCAGTTTTCACCTTGCGATAT
>CAYSRI010000166.1:0-2194 GCA_964433405.1 uncultured archaeon
GTTAGCTCAACAATTCTCCCTACCGGATAGCTCTTTATTCCCTTTCTGATCGTTGTCTTCTTGATTCCGGCAATGATTAGCGGAACAAATTCCGGATCAAAATTTATCCTGTCCATTAAAGGGTCGTTTTTATTCCAGTTTCTTCTTCTACCTCTTTAAATCCTTCTTTCAGCTCTTTAACCTGCTGACTATCTAAGCTCAGGAGCAATGCCAAAAACTCGCCAACGTGAGTTTTCTCTTCTTTCGCAACGTCGAGAAACATTTTCTTGCATTTTTCATCCTGAGTAAATTTGGCCATTTGCTCGTATAGGTTTATTGCATCCAGCTCTGCAGAAATTGCTAGCCTCAAAGCCTCCATCAACTCCTCCTTTGTGTAGGGTTTATCCCTCACTATCAAGGTCGGATTTACACCCATCATGGCTGTTTTTAGATTTCCCAACTAATAAAGCTTTTCTCTAGATTTTAAGATTGTCCCTTGAGGAACTCTCTTAGTAAAACCGTACCATAGCAGCCTGCGGGGAGGTAGAATTCAAAGAGCCCTCCTTCAAACTTCAGCTCGGTTATTGCAACTGGCAAACCAGCAGCGCGGTACGAACCGCTGGAAGAAAATTCTTTGTGCTCTGTTTTAAAACTGGAAACATCAAGGTTGTCTTCAGCGAGGAAATCTAACGCTTTTCTGTTCCAACCTTCAAGCTTCGTTTCATAACCTACCAAGGGCAAAGCCAGAACTGCAAAGTTCTCCTTTACTAGAAACTCCACCCTTTTCCTGTTAAATCCCACCTTCGAGCAGTCTACAAACGAGGGTTTCTTCGTTTTGTAAGTTATATAGCAAGCCCAATCGCCATCAACCAGGGTTTTCAACTCACCAAAATCCTCGATCCTCTGAGAAAGGAGCCTGTTAAAGATATAGGATTGATAAGCGTGAACAAACATCATCTTCAGCGTCTTCGGAAGAGATTTCAAAGCTTCCTCCTCAGTTTTTCCTTCTCTCAACTTCTGGAGAAGCGTTTTTTCGTAATTTAAATGCTTGGGTAACTCTTTAAGGCCATATAGTGGGTTTCTAGAGTTCCATAGCTCTTCCCTGATCTTCTTAAGATCACCCTCGGCTTCTGAAGGCTTTGCAACAAAGGTCCAGAATGCCTCCGAGTAATTTCTCTGCAATATAAGCTTCCCAACCTCATGCGTTATACCACGAGTACCAAACCTCTGTTCTCCGAAAAAATTAGGAATACCTTTTTCGTTCAGCTCTTCCTTTGTTCTCTCAAAGATCTCGCCGTTTTTAGCACCAAAAATTCTTACTCTGAAAAAATTACCTAATAAATCCCCGAGCTTAAGTTCCCGCCTCGAATAGCCCACAAATTCTATCTTAGAGTCCTTTATGCTTATTTTTTCCAAATCTTCTCTTTTAATGCCACTGATTGTAAAAAACTGCACGGTTAAAGCCCTCTTATCCTTTGTACCTGCGAATGATATTCTCTTTTGGCTTATTCCAAGCGTTTTTGCTAGAGCTCTAACAAACTTCAGAGTCTCCCAGTTCTTCTTTTCGACTCTCACAACTGCGAAATTCCCATCTTCATGAAGTTCGAGCTCAATTATTTCCTCAACGAAGAAATCCTCTGCTGACTTCTTTATTTCACCACCCATCGGAGGTGTTTTTGTAATGTATCCTTTTATGCCGATGTCCACAGATGGATTTTCAGAAGCTTTTTTTAAACCTTGTCAACTTTGAACGTGGAAAAGAGCATTCAAGATCCCGTGCATGGATTGATAAAACTGGAAGACTGGCAGGTTTCGATCATCGATACACCTCAGTTTCAGAGGCTCAGGAGGATAAAACAGCTCGGATTCGCAAATCTTGTATATCCTGGGGCAAATCACACAAGATTCGAGCATAGCCTTGGAACAATGCACCTAGCTAGGATTCTTGCAAAAAAGCTAGAAATGGACGATTACGTGGTCGTTTCAGCTCTTTTGCACGATATCTCACATCCCCCCTTTTCTCACAGCAGTGAGAGAATCATGAGGTATTATTGCTCTTCTGGACACGAAGATGTGAAGCTTGCAATAAGCGGAGAACTAAAAGATACTCTAGATAGTCTGGGATTTAATATCAAGAAAATTGCCGACATTGTGAGTGGTAAGAGGGAATCAATTGTAAGCGGGGACATTGATGTGGACAGAATGGACTATCTCG
>CAYSRI010000166.1:2330-3114 GCA_964433405.1 uncultured archaeon
ACGGGCGTTGCTTATGGAATTTTTGATATTTCAAGACTGATTGACAAGGTAAAGTTTCAGAATGGAGTTATTGTCGAGGAAGGGGGAATAAGAGCTGCAGAATCCCTATTAATCTCTAGGTTCATGATGTATCCTGCAGTCTATTTCCATCATGTTTCCAGAATAGCAACAAAGATGTATGAGAGAGCGATGGAAAGGGTGATTGAATCGGGTTTTGACGCGAAAAAAATAATTGAGATCGATGACTGCACTGCAATGGAATTAATAAAAAATCACGATCCTGAGTTCTACGATTTTCTACAAAACAGAAAACTCTTCAAAAGGGCTGTATATGTAGGGAGAGATAGTGTTGATTTAAAGGAGATCATGAAGCTTAAAGAGCACAGGGTTGAAGAAAGAATCGCGGAAAATGCTGGTGTCGATGTAAGGTACGTAATCGTCGATATTCCTCCATTGGAGGAGTTTCGAGAATTTCGAGTTCGTGTAGAAATTGATGGAAGAATAGAAAAACTTGAAGATGTTTCGAATATTGTAAAGGCGATAAAAATTTCTTGGGCAGACAACTGGCGTTTTGGTGTCTACACCAAAAAGGAGTATATCGACAAGGTAAGAAAGGCTGCAACTGAAATTTTAGGAATTGAAAAAACGATGCAAAGCCACCTTTTTAATCCTCAAACCTTCTCTTGATAGCAGGATTTTTTGCTACTATTTCTCTCAACACTGATTCGAAACTTGTGGTAACGGGAATTCTCTCACAAAGATAGATCCCGGTTCTTCCCACTTC
>CAYSRI010000167.1:0-3061 GCA_964433405.1 uncultured archaeon
GTTCTCGAAGATCCTTCGATAATCCGAGTATTCTGCGTAGAGCAGATCCATTCCTTTTTCAGTTATTGCAACAAACTGTCCGTTTTTCGTCACAGTTCGCTCAATTAGCCCGAGGTCTTCCAGTTCCTTCAGCCTTCTTGAGGCTGTTTGAGTGCTATGCCCTAGCCTATCACCGAGATCCTTGCAGCTGACCTTAACGACTTCCCGTGAGGCATTCATCAATGCTAGGGCTTTGAGCATCTCAATCATATCAATTTTGAGATGCTTCTCGCAAGTGATATAAATTTTTTGAGGTTAGATTGATAATAATCGTTTAAAATATAAATTTAACCTACTGTTGCTGCTAAGCCATCTTGCGAAATGGGATACGGAAAAATGGATTAAAACTTCATATAGTTTCAATGAATAACAAGGAAGAGCATCGCTAATCAGCTAAAAATTCCGCATTTATCCATCAAAAACGATTGAAGCAAAGCTAAAAGAATGGCTCGAGTTTTGAGTCTGGTTATGCAACAAGCTGGTGGAAGGCGAGTGGTGAAGTTAATCTTGGTTATAAAACCATCCATCTGAATTTTAGAATAACTTACCACTTCGAAAGTTTCAATAATGGCAAATATGGAGAACGAAAGAAATAAGATAAGCTTCAAGTCTTAACAAATAACGTGAAATCAGTTACAGTTCGTTTAAACGATAGAATGGTTAGCAAGCTAGATGAAGTTGCGAGAAAGACGCTTTCTTCGAGGTCTGAGACAATAAGAAGTGCACTTGCAGTTTATTTTTCATTATTGGAGAATATAGGCTTTTACTTCAAACCATCAATACCTGTGAGAAACATAGACTTGACAATAGAAAGAAATGTCGCTTATCTCGATTTGGGAAACTTCATTTCTGTTGCAGTTTTGAATGTCTCTTATGCTGGTGTTGGAGAAAAGGAAATGGATGAAAAAAAGGATCTAAGTTTAGTCTCAGAAGTTATGGCCAACCAATTATTTGTTGAGTCTACCTGCAGATTCATAAATCCAAATGTGATTCTTTTATCCACCGGAAATGACTTTGTGTATTCTAAGAAATTCTTTGAAATATTTTCAAAGGCTATCGGGCGAAGATTAAAAGCGAGGACATTGTTGGTCGAAAGCGAAGAGGTTTTTGATACATACCAGAGTTTTTTCTCTGCCACTCTTTTGGGGGTGAGAGACATGAGCTTAAAGAATGTGCCACAGCGTGGTGACTCAATGTACCTCTGGGGAAAGGTTGTCAAAAAGGAGATCAAACTTGAAGACTTACCAAAACCCTCTGAATTGCTAAAAATAGTCGAATTGGTCGAAAAAGGCGTTGCTAGTGCCGTTTTTCCAATAAAAATCGACGGGGTCGAAAAAGCCGCTTACCATGCATCTTCAATTGCAGGTGGGAAGCCTATACTGTATTTTGACCCAGGAGGATGTCCAGCTACCGCTGTTCTGATATGTTCAAAAAGCGATCTCGAAAAATTCGGTTGTAAAAAGATTGGAGAGATAGCTTAGACCTCTGATAATTCGTAGACTTTTCTCAAATTTTCTAGCTTCAAAACGTATCCCAAATCTCCCCTTCTTATAACTTTAAAAGCATGTTCAATTACTATCTTGTAAAAATCACAAAATGGACTCTTTTGCATTATATCTTCCTTTTCAGCATAAACTTCTGCTGGACATGGGCTACCGCAAATGTTTCTGTAGCAGCATTCTTTGCATTCCTCAATGAATTCAACTCTTCTGCGCCTCACAGTTTCAAAACTACTCGTAAGCTTCTGCATATCGTTCAGTATCGTTAGTTCTTCTTTAAAATTCCCAAAACCGATAAATTCACTGCAAGGAAAAACTCCTTGTGGTGTTACCGCGAAGAACCTCCTTCCTCCCCCGCATGGGGATATATCGCACTGCAAAACTCTTGAGTATGGGGAAACAATACCCAAAAGTATGTTCGCAAAATCACCAATTACAATTCTATTCCCGTTTTTTGTATGCCATATAGCCCTTTCAACCGCCCTGATGAATTCCTCTCCAGATGCTTTCGGGTCTGGTCTAAGTTTTCTACCCCCATGACTCGTTCCCCTCACAGGATTCATTAAAATTAGCTCCACTTTACCAGCCAAATGGTCGATAATTTTGGAAAGATCCCTGAAATTGTAAGAAGTAATAGTAGTTATAACATGAAATCCCTTATAACCGTCAAACCAGTCTAATACTTCATTAACTTTTTTAAAATGCCCTTTACCTCTTAAAAAGTCTTCAACGCTTTCTATGATGGAGTCAAACGAAATTCCCAAATTAATTCTGCGTCTTTTTACATAATTGGCATCCTCTTCGCTCAATAAAAATGCGTTGGTTTGTATACCAAAATTGAATTCACTTGAAAAATTTTCTACCGCCTCAAAAATTTTATCTTTGGCTAAAAGAGGTTCTGAACCGTGGAATACCACATTAATTATTCCCAACTCGGCAAAAGAATTTAGAAGGTTTGAAAGAAGGCTTGAATCCATCTCCTTACCTTTGCTACGAATTTCCTGCGGGATATAGCAGTAAGGACAGTTCGCATTGCATCTTTCAGTGATGTTTATATATACTGTGTTGAAGTTTACCTCAGATCTGTACTTTTCCATTTTAGAATCCAAATCTCTTTTTAGCTCACAGTAAAATCTTCGGACGTTTTCCGGGATTTCACCACCATGGATCACCCAGAAATTGTTATTGGGATCTAAAAGAAGCCTAAAATCATCAATTGCAAGGTCGTACAAAGTCATCCAATCACCTCCAAAAAATTAGAATGGGGAATTTTCCCCTAAGACGTAATGAGTCAAACCTCCGCCTATATTGCACTCGAATTGGTAACTAAACGCCATGTAAAGTCTTCAGACTCGAGAAATATAAAGCTCCTTTTTGCATTACATATGTATTACAAACATACAATTAAGCGATGCCTATTGTGGCTAAAAAATGAAAAACTTTCTCGGTGAAGCAATCTAGGTGAGCTAGGATTCTGGGTTAAGTAGAGATAAGCTGTAAATTATTACCTAACCCTTCCCTCT
>CAYSRI010000168.1:0-3060 GCA_964433405.1 uncultured archaeon
CTCGGTATTATAGGTGTAAGCGGGAGCGGGAAGTCTGTTCTCATTCATCTAATAAGGGGTTATAAAGACTATGAACCGACCAAAGGCAGGGTTATATACATTCTGTCGATATGCCCCGAATGCTACTGGGTAGATTCGCCGAGCAAGAATGGCCAAAATTGCCCGAAATGTGGTGAGAGACTTAAGAAAATGGAAATAGACATCTGGAGAATTGAAGACAGAGAACTTGCTTCGGCCATCAGGAAGAGAGTTGGAATAATGCTACAGAGAACATTTGCCCTTTTCAGTGAAAAATCAGCCCTTGAAAATGTGATGGAAGCCATCATTAGTTCTGAAACCGAAAGCAGGATTTCTGTGGGAACCACTACAAGAAAAGAAATACTCGAAAAGGCAGAGTATTCAAACAACGTTGCGAACAGAGCCATGGAACTGCTAAAAGCAGTAAATCTGGGACACCGAATTCTTACAATAGCAAGAGACCTGAGCGGTGGAGAAAAGCAAAGAGTTATCCTTGCAAGACAGATCGCTATAAATCCCGTTCTCCTGTTAGCAGACGAGCCAACTGGTACCTTAGATCCCGAAAACACCAGAGTGATACTGGAGGCGCTGAGAAAGTACATAAAAAACGCTGGAAAGACGATGATACTGACTTCTCACATTCCCGAAGTTGTCAAAGAACTATCAGACAGAGTTTTGTGGCTGCATAAGGGCGAAATTTTGGCCGAAGGCAGACCAGAAGAACTAATACAGAAATTCTTGGCTCAGGTAAGTGAGGAAGAGATCAGAACTGAAATCAAGTTTGAAAAAGAAATTTTGAGGCTAAAAGACGTTAAGAAATACTATTACTCAGTGAGCAGAGGCGTGGTTAAAGCCGTTGACGGTGTATCCTTCGAAGTTAAAGAGGGTGAGATCTTCGGAATACTCGGGCCCAGCGGTTCTGGGAAGACAACTCTATCCAGGATAATTGCAGGAATAGCTGATGTTACAGGCGGAGAAGTCCATGTACGCATAGGTGACGATTGGATAGATATGAGGGCTCCAGGAATTTCAGGCAGAGGAAGGGCCACACCCTATATCGGAATTCTACACCAGGAGTACAGCCTATATCCTCACAGAACCGTGCTAGACAATCTAACGGACTGCATAAGCCTTGATCTACCATCAGAATTTGCAAGAATCAGGGCGATAGACATTCTCACAGGTATAGGCTTCAGCGAAGCCGAAGCGGAGGCAATACTGACGAAATACCCCGATGAGCTCAGCGAAGGGCAGAGACATAGGGTTGCTTTAGCGCAGGTTATGATCAGGGAGCCAAGAATACTGATACTCGACGAACCCTCAGGCACGATGGATCCCCTAACGAAGGTAGAAGTTGCGAAGACACTCAAAAAAATCAGAGAAGAGTTCAAGACAACTATGCTAATAGTATCTCACGACATGCAATTCACAAAGCTCACATGCGACAGGGTTGCGCTGATGCTTCAAGGAAAACTTGAGGGAATTGGAGCACCTGAAGAGATGATCAAAAGACTCAAAGAGCTGGAGCTTAAGATTGCCTGCTCCTTAGAAGTGGCGGCAGTAAGCGAGGAGGAGGGGATGATAGAGAAAATGAACAGAGGCGGAAGTTGTGGTGCATGAACTACCCTTCGCTCACGCAAGGGGCTTCTCGCTTCATTGAGAAGTTCTCTCTCAGGATAATTCGACTCGCAGCCCCACATTTAGGATTTTCAAGGAGGCGTTGTAGTCTCTATCCGCTACCCCACCATCTTCTGTATCCCTTTCGGAAGTGGACTTAGCAGCAGTAAGTTAAACCTTCGAGAATCCCTTTATTGCGGCAATTCTTATTGATTCTATAAGGTCATTCTTAGGGATTATCGTAACAATTGGGACATTTAGAATCTTTTCAAGAACAGGACTGAGGATGGGGGCGCACACTATTGCCTTGGCGCCGTCTCTTTCTGCCCTGACTGCAGAAACGACCGCTTCGTCAAAGGAGTTGGAGGGGTATTCTCTAACCTTGACCTTCTTACCCTCGATTTCGACCTCGTAGCTTGTAAGCTGATTCAGCGCAGATCTTGAGGCAATAACTGCAACGAATTCATCGGAGCTCTTCGAAAGTCTGACTATCGTTTCAGCAATCCTTCTAAGAGTGCTCAAATTTGGCTCTCTTTCTCCAGAAAGAAGTTTGTACAAGGTGCTTTGCGGAATCCCCGATTCCTTAGCGAAATCCCTGATGCTCATCCTCAATTTTTTCTTTACAATATTTTCCAACTCCTCACCAAAATTCTCATTCAGAATCAGAGAGGAGATCATGCTGTTGACATCCACGCGTACACTAAGGCAACAAACTAATAAATTTTTGCCTTTTTAGGAATTAGAATCTATAGAATGAAATAGACCCACCATTCCCTTTTTGGTCTGACCTCAAAACTACCCAATTCAACCTTAAAGTTGCATCCCAGCTTGAATTTCCCTTTTTTGAGTTTCAGAGCCATTTCAACTTCTTTGGGAGAATTTTCGACGAAAACGATTTTGTTTGCAACGTCAAAGAATAGTCTGCCATTATAAAAATCTAGGATAGCGTTTCTAATCGAATAAGTATTCAGTATTTCGCAGCCCTCCCTCCAATAACCTCCCGCAAAAATTTTCCTTCCATTTACCTCTCCAACTTCTATCGGCATTCTTAGCACTTCTCTGTATATCTTAGGCGGATTTTTGTCCTCGATTATTACTGCATCTCCTGTAAGAACGTTATTTCTCTCAGAATTCGTAACTAGGAGTTCTCCGTAATCCCTCGTGGTTCTTGTCATCGGCAACATGTCCTCCCTTATAATCGGGATACAAAGTGGCATCATGAACAAATCGTCAGAACGACAAAAGCTACAAGCCAGTGGCCCGGCTTCGCTTAAAACGTATAGATTGCATTTCCTCTTAACAAAACTATTTATTAACATCCATCTCTTCTTATTTACCGAAGAAAAGCTGAAAATGAAGGTTGCATTGCTGAGTTTTTCCCATAAAAGTCTGTGAATTTCTTTAACTGCTCTTTCAAACGGTTTA
>CAYSRI010000169.1:0-899 GCA_964433405.1 uncultured archaeon
TAACTGTAACAACTGTTCCAGGAGCTCCGCTTGTTGGATTTAATGTTATAGATGGTAATCTTACTGTAAAAGGTGCTGTAGCATTCTCGCTTGGCGCGGAAGCATTTTGAGCTTTGACCGTATAGGTTCCCTGTGGAACCTTTGGCACAGTAAATAGGCAAGTAAATTCACCATTGCTATTTGCTTGACAGCTATCATTCACTAGTTTAGTGTCAAAGTAGATAGCTATACTTGCATCTGCACTGAAATTCGCTCCATTAACTGTAACAACTGTTCCAGGAGCTCCGCTTGTTGGATTTAATGTTATAGATGGAGTTTGAGCCATCACTGGCGTCGCTAACATCACTAACAACATCAATCCTATCAATCCATACCTTTTCATTTTCTCACCCTCCTTCCGCATTTCCTTCACTTCCTACTATATAAATCCTGCGATTTAGCGGACGGAGTATACCTTTGGCTACCCCGCCGCCAAAATTTTTGTTTAGTTACAAGTATTTAAGCTTTTTGCATAATAGTGATATATTTTTCTGCATTTGACGAAGTGCATGAGAGAGCTAGAAAAATATTTTGATGTTCAAACCTACTTTGCAGTCACAGAAAATTATAGTAAAAAATTGCAGAAGATCCCAAAGTGAACTACCCCGACCCCTACGGACAGAGCATCCATAACTTTACCCGCATTTTTGCAAACGTACAGTCCTCTATGCTTTCTGTTGTTTCTACTCACCTCTCCGCATGCAGAACAATGCTTTCGGATATGGTTTTGCAAGTAAAAAACGATAAACGCTCGTCTGCTCAACGAATCAAAATTCCAGGAATACGATATACTATACCAATAAAAATAGAAGCTTAGAAGCCAAAAAATTCAGCAGGATCAAATAGCAGAAAAGTTTAAA
>CAYSRI010000169.1:909-3047 GCA_964433405.1 uncultured archaeon
ACTAGCGAGCTGATAATAGACCTCGCATATTCGTCAGTTTTATATGACGTGGAAGACGTGGCAGTAGAAGTTCTCGAACTGGAAGCGAAGTTCATTGATCTAATAAAGGAGATCAGAAAAAAGGCTGCGCTTTCCGTTAGGCATATAAGAGATGCCGAGCGAATTGTGTCTGTGCTGCAGATTGCAGCAGCGGGTCAGAAAATGAGCAACGCTGCAGGTGATATATCTTCGCTAGTACTTAGGGGCTACAAACTTCCAAAAAACGTTGTCAACCTCATTCTCACGCACTCAGAGGAGACAATTCTCAAGGTTAGGGTGCCCGATCATTCTCCGATAGCGGGAAAGACGCTCGGAGAAGTAATGTTCCAGAAAATTACGGGAATGAGGGTAATAGCAATTAAGAGGGATCTGGAATGGATTTTTGACGTGAACAGAGACACAAGGATAATGAAGGGCGATGTGCTGTTTGTCCGCGGAGACCCGAACAGCGTTCCGAAGCTTTACGAATTTGTGCTGAGCGAAACGAAAGAGATAGGTATGGCAACCGACCTTGAAATTCCTGAGCTTGACAGAGCAGTCAATCTGCTAATAGAGATGAAGAACCTCTCAGAACTAGCCGTTGATCTGGCCTACTCCTCCCTGATATACGGAAATGAAGAGGTCGCCCTGGAAGTCGTTTACATCGAGAACGTGCTGGACAACATGAAGTTCGAGGTCGAGAAGCTGATTTTAAGCGCGAGCAAAAAGTTTGAGGATCCATCGATACTGATTCCGATAATAGAAATAGTTCGCTGCTCTGAGCAGATTGCAGATGGTGCCAGAGAGATTGCAGAAGTTCTGCTGAACAAAATGGAACTTCCTGAGATATTCAAAGAAGCGATGCGGAAAACTGGAGAAATACTCATGATGGTAACCGTAAATGAGAATTCACCGCTTCACAACAAAACTCTAAAGGAGACAAGGGTTGAGAGCAATACTGGGATGCACATTATAGGAATAAAGAGAAAGAACGAATGGATCACAAGGCCAACAGCTAATACGGCAATCTTTGCGGGAGATATCTTGATAGCTAAAGGCCCAAAGGAGGCTGAAAAGGACCTCCTAGAACTTTGCTGCCAAGCTAAACCAGCTTCTTGAGTTTCCTAACCAGATCCCTTTTTATTGATGAATCCCTTCCCCTCTCACAGACAATCGTTCTAACGCCTACTATGTCAGGTGATAGCTTCCTTAACAGCTCGAGATGATCCCAGCCTATGTTTCCGGCAATTGCGCACTGCAAACCGTTATCCTTAGCCATAGAAACGAAGCTCTGAAGATCCCCAAGGCTCATGTGATTAAAAATCGAGGTCCCGTCTTTTATAGCCGTGTCAACCATAACAACATCGGCACCGCAATCAGCCGCTATTTTGGGTAGCTTGAGTGGGGAAACCGCGCCAATCCTGAAGTAATCACCGTAACCTGCAATAACAACCTTCTTTTCTCTATCATAGCCCTTGACAGCCTTTACGACACTCCTAGCAACATCCATGGCTTCAACTTCATTTTTGACTCCATAAAGCCCAACCTTAACATAGTCTGCCCCAGAAACTGCAGCCCCCAGCGCAGCCAGGCTTGCCGTTCCGGGCTTGTAGGGCATATCACCGGTAGTGGCACTGACAGCCTTTCCGTGCTTCTTAGCAACTTTAGCGATCTCGCTTATAACCCAAGGAAAATTTGCTCCGAGAGATCCCTCGGCAGGATTCTTGACATCAATTATGTCTGCACCACCCTCGATAGCTTCCAAAGCTTCACTGATGTTTTTTGGGCTGACGAGAACCAGCATCGTATTTCCTTTTAATTACTGGTATTTATGTTTTTTGAATCTTTGTGAACTACCCCTCGCTCACGCAAGGGGCTTCTCGCTTCATCGAGAGAACATGCCCCTCGATCACCTTTCTGTAAGGAATCACGAGGGGTAGAGGTTCCCTCTCTACGAGCATTCGGGGCTGTCCCAGCCCCACATCCCTTTCAACTTTAATATTCACCAGAAATACCAGAAATATACAAACCTTATCCCCCACCCACCTCCCCTGCTGTATCCCCTCCCTTTCGGAAGGGGACTTAGCAGCAACAGTAAGTTAAAAAGCCTTTGTTTAGCC
>CAYSRI010000170.1:0-3008 GCA_964433405.1 uncultured archaeon
CATCCCTGCGTGCTTTAAAATCCTCAGAGTTTCCTTAAATCCGTCTCCAAAGTTCTTTCTCAGCTCTTCCTCAGTTAACCAGCTATCGAGGAGGGCCGAGTACACTTTTCTATGGTACTCTGAAGACAATAGTTGGAATATTGGGATCAGTTCCACGATATCGTTTACAAGCTTCGCTCTCCTTACCATCTATATTTTATTAATCTTCAGGACAATTATACTTTTCCACGAAACGAACAACTTCACCAACGACCATCAGAGTGGGACCATCAAAGCTTTTCCCAGAAGAAGACAATTCACCAAGAGTGTAAATGAAAACTTTCTGATCCTTAAAGGAACCTTTCTGGATAACAGCGACTTTTGTTTCCTTATTGAAACCGTTTTTTATAAGGTTGCTCGAGATCTCCGCAGCAGGAGCTCCGCTCATCAGCACAACTACGGTCCCATTTTTCAGGGCTTCAAAATAATTTTCCGTTTCTCTGCCCCCAATAACAATAATTGCTTTTCCGAATTCAGGATGAGTAAGCGGCAAATTTGCGCAAGCAGGCGCAGCATTAACAGAGCTTACTCCTGGAACCACCTCAAATGGAATTCCATTTTCCTTTAGAAAAACTATTTCCTCCCAAAGCCTGCCAAAGACGGTCGGATCACCTCCTTTTAACCTTAAAACCTTTTTGCCCTCTTCGGCAAACTTCTTCATCAGCGCGTTTATTTCTTCCTGTCTCTCCTTTCCCTTTCCGTCCTTTCCGACATAAATAGCTGTCTTTCCCAGATTTTTAACAAGCTCTGCGATGTCCTCACCGACCAGCCTGTCGTAAAGTATCACGTCAGCCTCATTGAGCAGTCTAAATGCCTTCAGAGTCAATAGCTCGGGATCTCCTGGCCCTGCACCGACAATGTATACCCTGCCGTTCACAATTTGGATTTTTCCTCGTGCTTAAAGCTTTTTGTGAACTATCCCTAGCTCACGCAAGGGGCTTCTCGTTTCATTGAGAGAACTCACACCTTGATTCTCTTCCGATAAGGAATTACGAAGTGTAAAGGGCCTTTCTCGAGTATTCGTGGCTCGCAGCCATACATTCGGAGGGCATTTTAGTCTCTGTCCGCTTCCCACCTCCCCGCTGTACCCCTTCGGAAGGGGACTTAGCAGCAACAATAGGTTAAAATCATTCAGAGAACGATGTTCTGCCTGTAACCGCAGCTCGGACATCTGTCATTTCGTAGGTTTATCCTTTCGATGTAAAAACCCGTTCTTTCAATAAGGATCTCACCGCAATTGGGACAGAAGGTGTTCTCAAATTTGTGTCCCCAGACATTTCCTATGTACGCGTACTCCACACCTTCACCTCTAGCGATTTCTACTGCTTGCTCTAAAGTTGCCACAGGTGTTGCGATTTTGTCCAACATCTTGAAATCAGGGTGAAACCTCGAAAAATGAACGGGAATTCTTTTATCGAGCGAAACAACCCAGGAGGCGAAATCCTTTATTTCTTCTCTACTGTCGTTTTCTCCCGGAATCACCAAGTACGTGAGCTCGACAAAAATTCCCTTCCTGTGCATGAATTCAATTGTTTTTAACACATATTCAAGCTTGGCCTTGCAGATCTTGCTGTAAAACCGCTGGCTGAATGCCTTGACATCCACATTCGCAGCATCGAGCCATCTAAACTGCTCTATCGCTTCCGGAGTCATATATCCGTTCGTAACATAAACAATAAAATATCCTTCCTCTTTTGCGAGCTTTGAGGAATCTAGTGCGAATTCGTGCCAGATCGCTGGTTCATTATAAGTCCAAGAAACACCGTCCGCTCTTCTCTCTCTGCACAGCCTTACTACATCCTCTGGTCTTAGCTCCCGCAAATAGGGATAGCTGAGATCGGCAAATGAGATCTCAAAGTTCTGACAGTGATCGCACCTGAAATTACAGCTAACGCTGCCAAGGGATAGAACCCTTGATCCGGGCTTGTAGTTGTGCATGGGCTTCTTTTCAATTGGGTCAAGCGCTATTGAGGAGGCCAATCCATAGTTATAGACCATTAGTTTTCCGTTCTCATTCTTTCTGACCTTGCATATCCCCCAATGCTGATCCCTGAGCTTACAGCGATGCCAACAGGTCTTGCAAATCACAAATTCCTCTGCTTTCTCGTAGAGGTAGGATTCAATCACCATAAACTCTTCAGCTCCCTAATCTTCAGGAGAGAAAAACGTGACACTCTCATCATGAAAGAGCTTCGGGAAAAAGACGTCGCACCAGTAGTACTTTGAAAACGGCGTTCTCGCCACTATGTGAAAATTCGTCCTGAAGTGTTTTCCAATCCTATCCCCGCAGAAGAAAGTGAAATTAAAGGCATTGAATCCCCTTGTCTCGTAGAACTTCAGGATCCTTGTAATGCCCTCCGAAAAACCTTCAAGCTGTTCATCACTCATAAAAGCAAAATCAGTCTCCTCTGGGATGCCTATGAAGTGGAAGAACCCTTTGGGTGCAAATGCGGCGATCCAGTCTGTTTTCTGGGTTCTGCCAACATATCTCTCTCCTTCCTTTTCTTTCTCAACCAGTGAAGACCAATAATCCTTTCCGTTTACCTCAAAGAACTCGAAGGCACTCCACTCAAGGCGGGCAAAGAAATCCGTTGCATTTTCAGAAACCAAAAGCTGAATATGGGGATGCATAACACTGCTACCTGCAGATTTCAGGTAGTTCATACCAATGGAGATGTAGAGCTTTTGATCCGGTAGCTTACTAAGGTAATCCTGAATCAGCTTGAACGCATCGAAAAAGTGCGATTTTTTAAACTCGGAAAGCCGAAGGTAATGTGTTTCTGCAATTCGCAAAATTAGAGAGTACTTCGAGTAAGGCATGATATTCGAAAAAGCGAGGCATTCTCCACGCCTCCATATCTCACCCTTCATGATTTCGGGATCCCTTGCAGCGAGATCCTCCACTTTTTCATTACAGAAGGGACACCAATTTCTTGAACTCGTGATTTCTTCTTCAAAATCACCAGAAA
>CAYSRI010000171.1:0-2967 GCA_964433405.1 uncultured archaeon
AGCGCCACCTTTTATAGCTCCGAGGCTCCTTATAAAGCTCGTAAAAGCTTCATCTCTCTTGCTAATTTTTTTATCATCTATCTTTGCTAGGATACCCACAGGCAAAAGAAGCAGGGCTACCAGGATAAACCCATAACCCGCAGGATTTGCACCGGGAATTGGATTTGGCGGGAAATCTAAGTTTCCAAATATCGGAGGTATTGAAAGTACAGTAAATGCGGCAATCGCTACTGGAAAAAGTATTCTTAAGAGTTTTGATGCTAAGGCTTGCTCTTTTGACTTTATTTTCATGTCATGCGTCTTTTTGTCTTTTGGAACAGCTTTAAAGAGCATTATAACACCAAAAAGGCAGATAAGAAAATTCCCAACCGCAGATGCGTACAGAGTTGCTGCGGGATCTCCAGTACTATATATAACCACCGAGAGCAAAAGAACAACAGATATCAGGGAAGCTGAAACAAGTAGAGAAGTGTAAGCATCGCTCCACTTTCTGAGACTCTCAAGACTTCTATCGTATTCATCCTTTCTTATTGTCTTGAAGGCTTTCCATTCTCTCTCAAGAAACTCTCTGTCTGGTTCTCCTGCAGATATTGCATTTGCCAGTCTGTCAAACAATCTCTTCAACCTTTCAAACTTTATGTTTCTAGCCACAAGTTCGAAAGCTGTTGCGTAATCGTAGTGCCATTTTTGTGCGAGGTCTGAAACCATCCTGAAGTACTTGCTCGGCTGATAACTTGTTTTCGCAGCCATGCTAAAGATCTTGTCCCTGCTGAGATAAGCTGTCGAAAGAGAGGCCATGTATGTGAGTATAAAGAGAAGATCATTGTCCATTAGAATGTTCTCTCTAAAATTTTTCAGCTTTTCAAGCAGTTTAAAACCAAACCTAGTTTTTATCTCTGGAAGTTTAGCTGTTTCGAACATACTACACCTTTATAGAAAGTAAACCGCTCCTTGTTATCTTGGATATGGCCCTAAAGAACTCGTAGAAGTCTACGATACCCTCCTCATGGATCTTCTTCAAAATCTTTGCCCTTTTTTCAACCTCCTGATATATCAGCTTCTTCTTGTTTAGGGGGATTCCGAGTCTAGTTGCTATTTTCTGTTCAAGTAAGTATGAGCTTCCATAGCCCGTAAATACGTGCTTGTCTGTCACAGGATCCCACTGGAATACCTATATGAAATAAACTCCTCCTTTCTGTGGATTGTAGCCAACGATTTCACTCACGCTTAAAACCCTTCTCACAAGCCTACCATCGGGGCGTCGAACTGCGCTCTGTATGACAACAAAATTTAGATTGTCTATGAAAGTTTTTGGAACACTTATAGGCTCGGTTGTAAGTCTTTGAATCAGCTTCTCAACTGTTGCAGCATGAAAAGTAGACATAACAGGATGACCTGTTTGCATAGCCTGAAAAGCAATGTTACCCTCAACACCTCTTATCTCACCGACGAGTATGTAGTTGGGTCTTTGCCTTAAGGCTGCCTTTAGCAGGTCAAACATCGTCACGTCGCTCCCAGAACCCTCACCAATTCTTCCACCCCTCGTAGAACCTCTTGTAACTTCTCTCGTCCAGTTTCTATGCGGAACTTGCAATTCCGGCGTATCTTCAATGCTCACAACTTTCGCTTCAGGACGGATGAAAGCAGTTATTGCATTTAAAAGAGTTGTTTTACCGCTTGCAGTTTCACCGCAAATAAACCCACTCATTCCCTCGCTTATAAGAAGCCAGAGATAGCCAGCAATCATGTAATCAAGGCTTCCAAACTCTATGAGTTGCAAAACGCTAAAAGGCGTTTCATTAAATTTTCTGATTGTAAAGTTACTCCCATTCTTGCTTATATCCTTTCCATAAACGATGTTTATTCTGCTTCCATCTGGTAGCGTTGCATCGACAATTGGGTCCTTATACGTAACAGGCTTTCCTATTCTTTCCGCAAGCTTTATCACAAACTTGTTTAAAGCTTCTTCATCTTGGAATTCAATAATACTCTTGAGCCCTTTGAAAATTCTGTGCTCTATAAAAATTGGCCCAAGACCGCTGCATGAGACATCTTCAATATATTTATCCCGGATGTATGGTTCCAGAATACCGAGCCCGACTTTATCTCTTATTAAAATGTACTCCAGAGCTTTAAACTGTTGCTCGGTAACCTGCAATTTCTGATTTTTCATTCCAAAGTTTAATTTTAACCTTGGCACGAGTTTTGCTTCTCCGCTATTGTTTGCTGCAAAACTTTCCTTTTTATCAGTTATCTCGCATATTTCCCTCAAAGCATCCTTTAAAATCTTCTTTTTTTCCTCTGGTTGCTTTGGATCAAATTCTATGCCAGTAAGATAATCAACAAGCCTGTATTCAACCTCCTGAAGGAGATCATCAACACCGTGCAGAAGCATCGGTTCAATTGGTATGTAATAGTTTCTCACATCGTTCTTGTCGGGGTAAATGTGGATGTATATCTGCTCGTCTGCTGGATATATAAGGTTTGGATTTTCGAGATCACCATGTTTCTTTCTATCAAGCTTCTGAACTAGCTTCGGTATTCCTATTTTGTCTATTGGCAGGATATGAAGGTATTCGAGAAGGTGGATGTTTTTTTCCACTTCTTTTTTCATATCCTCTCCAAGTAACCTGTAAATTCCACATGTCTGCAGTTTTCCATGACAGTCGTCCTCTTGTTTTGGTTTAAACGGAAAGTTGGCTGCTACGCCTTGAATGTTCTTTGGCTTGTATTTCGAAACTATTTCATCCACCTCCCTCTCAACCTTCATATCCTATCACCATCACTACAATAATAACCACAATATCTATAAGTTTTTTTTGCTAAGTCTTCGCTTCTGCAATGGGTATTATTTTTAGTCCAAATCCCGGGTGGACTTCGAAACTTACAATGTTTCCTGTTGTTTTTCTTGCTCCTCTAACCTTTGAAACCTCCAAATCGCTAACATATCTGGCCCCTACCTGCTCT
>CAYSRI010000172.1:0-2947 GCA_964433405.1 uncultured archaeon
CATCAATTCCCCTTATGAGCAAGGGGGGATCCACCTCTTTTTTACGCTCCATGAATGTTCTCAAAACGAGTTCTGCAAGTTTTGCGTAGTCTTCGGGTGGGAAATAATTACTGGGGTTTTCTAACATTTCCTCATAATCGAGTCCGCTTCTTTCCATCAAAATTTTATTTACATATATCACCTTCCCCATCCAGTTGACAATGACTACTGCAGATGCAAGTTCATCAACTACAGTTTTCCAATCTATATCATTCACCAATTCCTGTAACGAATTTAACTTAAAAAATTTTTGGATAAGTTTTCCATCTTCTTTTAAAGTGTGCATAAAATATTTATTTTTGCTTCTTTAAGAATTTCTTCACCCTCTTTTTTCCTGAGATTATAAATTTAAGTGTGTTCAAACCTCCCTGCTTAAACTTATAGCATTTTTTCGGTTCGAATTCAAGAATATCGCCTTTTTGTGTAATTTCTCCCAGCAAGGTGACCGATCTGATCTTCTTAACATACTCATTGTGCCTATGCAGTAGAACGCACGATTTTTGGGAACCCTCTAACTGCAACCATTTTGGTTTTTTAAATAATATCCTCTCGCCCTGAATCGCGAAGTGCCCTGAAGGGAAGCTTAATGGGAACTCATTTGTACAAACTGAAACTACCGCTCTTTCAAATCCCTTCAGGAGTTTCGCGAGCTTCAAAATACCACCTCCAGCTCTTCAGGATCATTTTCGATATTTCCATCTCTCCAAAGAAGCAGCTTCCGAGGTTTAACTTCTATGAGTATCCTATAAACGTACCAATCCATAAGTTTTTTTGCAATAGGAGACGTAAGCTCTTCTGCCATTTTCGCTAAAACAGTCTTTTTCCAGCACTCTTTCTGGTTAATCATCAGATTCATGAGGTAGTTCAGGTTCTCTTCAATGTTCTCGCTGACCTTCGCAATTCCTTGGACTAAAACAACAGCTTTCTCATCAGCACCGCTATATTTCGGGTTACTGAAAAGCACGGAGACTCTTGGATTCTTTTTAACACATGCGACTTTTTTGTAAAAAGCCGGTGAGGTCGTTATCACGATTGATTTTTTCTTTGAATCATAATAAGGCAAAACTGCGATTGTTCTTGGTATTTTGCCATCTAGATACGTGAATTCTGCTGTCAAGTACTTTTCGAAAACTTCTTCAATCCAGCCGGGTATTACGGAGAGCATTAAATAATGTACTCTTTTAATTATTAAAGTTTACGTCTTCTGCCATCAAACTACCTTGCTTTCCATCACCCTTAGAACAAAACTTGATCCAATTAGTCCTTTTTTGAACTAAAACATGCTTCGCGGATAATTTTATTCTCATGCTTAAAGTCTGAATTCATTAAAGCTTTTCGCACTACCTTCGCGGTAACAGTCTAGATTGAGCAAAACAGAGCGAAATCCAAGTTCTCGAAGTTTTTTTCTCACCTCTAAGATCTTTGTAATTTCGAGAATTTTGGTTAAGTCGACCTCTTCCACTTCGATAACGGCAATACCATCGATGTTTCTCACGCGAACGTTTTTTAACCCCAAGATCCTGAGAATACAGTTTTCAGCCTCATCCACAAGCCTGAGAGCTTCCAGAGTAATCTTGAATCCAAACGGTATCCGAGTTGCCAAGCAAGAGAGTGAAGGGGAATCGTGAACAGACAATCCCAGAAATCTTGCAATCTCTCTTATTTCCTCTTTTTCAAAGCCGAATTTTACCCAGGGGCTGATAACGTTCTTTTCTTCCTTCACAGCCCTGAAACCCGGCCTTTCCTTTCTTAGATCTGTAGAATTTGTCCCCTCAAAAATAACCTCAAAATCTTTTTTCTCTGCAAAAGAGACTAGAGTTTTCAGCATCTCTTTCTTGCAAAAGTAGCATCTATCTCTCGAATTTTCAGTAAATTCTGTTAAGCTGAGCAGGTCCAATGTTATAAATTCGTGTTCCAATCCTATTTCCCTCGCCAAGGCAATTGCCTGGTCTATCTCTCTGCTGGGTGTCGCTTGAGATCTGATCGTTACAGCAAGAACTCTTTCAATTTCCTCCTTGCAAATCGCTGCAAGCGTTGCGCTATCAACTCCACCACTAAAGGCTATAAGAGCACTTTTATACCCTTTTAAGAAATCTCTTAGCTTCTCCAGTTTTTCTGCGGTTTCACTTTTCATATTTCTCGATTATCTCTCTGAAAGCATTCAGTACGTATTCTATCTCCTCTTTGCCCAGGCCGTAAGTTGAAAGCTTGAAATGCCTGGTGAGCCCTGGCTTTATTCCGTGGATTCTCCTGCTTTTTAGCTCCTTGTAAAGGAAGAACCTGCCATCCTTGGCCTTCTTAGAAATCTCGAAAAGCTTTTCCGATGAGAAAAACATAAGGTCGTGATTGTGTGGCTTTTCTCCGAGTTGTAAAACGCCAATTTCTTCCATTTTCGAGGAAAAGTACCTTGCCTTTTCAACTTCCTCCCCCCACCTCTCAACCCTTTTTTTAACAGTGGGAAAAGAGGCGATGAGCGTGATCAAGCTCACTCCCCTTGCCGTGCAGCCTAGAAGCTCGATTTCCTTGTTCTTGTATTTGCTCGATCTTTTTAGAACTATCTCTTCCCATTCGCCTTTCATTCCAAGCACTCCAACAGGTCCGCTGGAAGCCATCGACTTATGCCCGCTTCCGACGATGAAGTCCGCTCCTATCTCTTTAAGCTTCAGAGGCATCCTTCCCACGGCATAGGCACCGTTCAATAGGAGTGGAATGCTGTGTGATTCACAGATCTCAGCGATCTTCTTTGCATTGGGCAAATTTCCGTAGTTTCCGTCTGGGTACGTGATTAAAGCCAAAGCAATCTCTCCTTTTCTTTCAGTCTCTTCGATTACTTCTTCAAATTTGTCAGGCTTTATCAAGTAATCGGGATAACCTGTGTTAGGTACTTCTGCGATATTTAGCCGAGCTC
>CAYSRI010000173.1:0-2603 GCA_964433405.1 uncultured archaeon
TTAAAGGTTAGGCGTTTCAATTGTAGGCTAAAGCTTTATTATTCTGAAGAAAACTTCATGCATGGAGAAGGTCGTTTACAAAGGAGTGGAAATCGAGGTTATCCATGGAGACATCACCAAGCTTGAAGTCGAAGCCATAGTCAACGCTGCAAACACCCGCTTGATCATGGGAGGCGGTGTGGCTGGTGCAATAAAAAGGGCCGGGGGAAAGGAAATTGAAGAAGAGGCTGTGAGGCAGGGGCCAATAAAGATAGGTTCTGCTGTCGTAACTTCTGCAGGAAGGCTGAAAGCAAAGTACGTGATTCACTCGCCTACAATGGAGCTAGACTTCAAAACAGATGAAGGGAAGGTCAGGCTTGCGATGATTGCTGCACTTAAAAAAGCTGAAGAACTGAAAGTGAAGAGTATAGCTTTTCCTGCTCTTGGAACAGGGGTTGGAGGATTGCCAAAAGATCTGGCTGCTAAAATAATGGTCGAAGAGTTGAAAAAACATCTCGACTCTGGCAAGAGTTCCCTAAAAAGGGTGGTATTTGTAGACATAAATGCTGATCAGGTGGAATTTTTCAGGAAAGAGCTGGAGGCATTAAAATGATGGGGAGGTTCCTTGCAAGGGGAAAAGTCTACGAGGGAAAATTCGAAATTAAAAAAGACATTCTGATGTTCGAATCCGTGGAATTTCCGCTAACTTCCGTCAAATTCCTCCCGCCCACAGTTCCGACGAAGATAATCGCAGTCGGATTGAACTACACGGATCATGCTGAAGAGCTTGGTATGCCTATTCCAGAAGAGCCAATAATCTTCCTGAAACCTCCAAGCGCTGTAATTGGTGATGGGGATCCTATAATGCTTCCGAATTCATCAAAGAGGGTCGATTATGAGGGGGAACTAGCAGTCGTGATCGGAAGAAGGTGCAAGAGCGTGCCCAAAGAAAAAGCCGGGGAAGTTATTCTGGGATACACATGCTTCAACGATGTCACTGCCAGAGATCTCCAAGCTAAGGATGTCCAGTGGACAAGAGCAAAGAGTTTTGACACCTTTGCTCCTATTGGACCATACATCGCTGAAATCGAAGACGCTTCGAATCTAAAAATCGAAACGCGGGTTAACGGTAAAGTTAAACAGAGATCAAACACTTCGAACATGATCTTTGATGTTCCAACACTCATCGAGTTCATTTCCTCTGTAATGACGCTCGAAAAAGGAGACGTCATAGCCACGGGAACCCCGGCCAACGTCGGACCGCTGGAAAGCAACGACATCGTAGAAGTGGAAATAGAAAGTATAGGCGTTCTGAGAAATCCAGTGTTCGGCAAGCAAGGGCTAAACGGTGAAGTGAAGCAGAATTCAGAGCTCAACTACGGTTAATCAAAAGATTTTTTAATTTCAAAAGTAAAACTAAAAAACGTGAAATTGATTTGGCAAATTCTGCTTGGTATAGCTCTTGGCATAATATCTGCCTACCTGATTATGAGCATATCTCCGGATTTTCTCTGGATCCAAAATGGCCCCTGGAAAACTTCGATGGTAGCAGGATCTCAACAGGCTGATCCCTATACTAGAGCAATCGTTGCAAAGAATTATCTCTACATACTCAACAGGTCCGAAGCTATTTACTTCATTGCAGACACAGACGGAGAAAGAAGACTGAACAGAAACTGCGAGTACAGAGTTGAGGGCATAGATCTACCTGCGAGGTGGTGGAGCGTCACGGTCTACGGAGAAGACAACTACCTGATCCCGAACGAATACAACAAGTATTCTGTAACGTCTGCGAACGTGGTAAGGCATAACGGTAACTGGACAGTATATATCTCAAAGAATCCAAAAGGGGAAAACTGGATCCCCCTTAGAGGAGACGGATGGTTTTACATAACTCTAAGGCTATACAACCCAGATAGGAGTGTCTATGAGAACCTAAGTAGCCTAAAACTGCCCAAAATAATCTTGGAGGGATGCAAATGAGGGTTAGGACAAGAGAGATTGCTGTAATTCTGATTTCTGCCATTATAGCACATTTGGCCTTTATCTACTCATATCCATACCTAATTGCGATGTCCAGCTACTTCGCAACGAAAGATGAGGTAAAAGTTAACGAAGCTTATTATCAATTGCCCATAAATGCAAGCTTTAAAAAAGTGGTTATGCCAAGCCCGGATATCCTTTACTCTTCCTGTGTATTCGACGTCAGCAATTCGGACCTTTTAATCGAAGCTAGAGTCCCGAACTTCACTTACTGGTCCGCTTCGTTTTATTCGCTAAATACGGACAACTTCTTCACGATAAACGATATAGCCGTTAAAGAAAATTTGTCTGTGGTTCTTACGGCAAAAAAGGCATGTAGTGCCGAAAATTGCGTATTTTCACCAAGCACGAGGGGCATTGTGATTTTCCGAATTTTCATTCCAGACAATTCTATGCTACCGGAACTGATGGAATACCAGAAGACAATTAAGTGTACATCTTTGATACCTCTCTACAAGTGAGCTGGTCCACGGCTAAGTCGAAAGCCTCTGAGGTTCAACCCACTCAAACATTGGTAGCATACCCCCTCTTGGGTTCTTCAAGCTCAGTCATGTGGTCTTTCTGTTTTTTCTCAACCCAGG
>CAYSRI010000173.1:2613-2917 GCA_964433405.1 uncultured archaeon
GATCTCTCTTAGAGCTTTCTGCAGCAAACGCTTATAGTAGGATAGGAAGTCTTCAATAGCATAGCCATTTTTTACTTTGTAGCTAAGAACTAAATATGAGCTTTTTGCAATCTGTTCCGCGAGCGTCAACCGAATTCCATAAAAGGAAAGGATGAAGGTTTATACTGACCAAGAATGTTTGGTCTAAAGATTAGAAAAACATTACGAAAAGCTAATAAACACGATCTCTTGAAATGGGAAATAAAGGGTCCGTGGCTCAGCCTGGTTAGAGCGTTCGCCTGATAAGCGAAAGGTCCGGGGTTCA
>CAYSRI010000174.1:0-2867 GCA_964433405.1 uncultured archaeon
TATTTGTAAACGATCCAGCCATAGACAAGCAGGCTATAGTAGAGGCAACAAAGATAGGTATTCCAGTAATAGCCCTTTGCGATACAAACAACAGCACAGCTGACGTGGATCTGGTAATTCCAACAAACAACAAAGGTAGAAAAGCTTTGGCCCTGATCTACTGGCTAATTGCAAGAGAAATAAAAAAGGCGAAGGGAGAGGACTTCTCGTACACCGTTGAGGACTTCGAAGCCGAACTCTAACCAATTTATTTGAGCAGAAGCTTTTTCTTCACCATTCTTACGACTTCCTCTTCTTGGGTCTTCTCGTCGAAGTGAATAAACTCCCCTTTTGCCCTTTCCGCGGCACACCCCTTCTTGCACCCACTGATGCATACGATCAAATCTGCGCTGTTCTCATAGGAAATTTGGAAGTACTTTCTGAGTACCTCCTCAATTTCCTCTCTCCTGTAGCTGGCATTGCATCCTCCGCAGTACTTCACAGCGATCTTCATTTTAGCTTTGAAAAGAACTCCTTCTCTGTAAATCCTCTGATCTTTCTGAAGTGCTCATCCTCCTTTATCCCCGCAATTATCCTGGCCATCTCTTTTTTCATCTCCAGGTTGCTTCTCCTTGCGATCATAATTTTTTGCGCCTGTGGGGAACCTGCACCGTGCATCGACTCTGGAAGTTCAGCTCCAATAGACAGATTTTCGACCAGTCTTATCATACGCATTCTCTGCTCTGTTGGAGTTTCAGCAACCCCCTTCAGGTATTTCTCGATAAGTTCTCTTGTCTCAGGGTTTCTGTAGTCCTTCTCCGATGGAAGTGTGATGACAATACCTCCAGTTATATCTTGGGCGATCCTCGACCACTCGTATGGAAATCTAGTTATGTTGAGTTTCGTCACATTTGCAAGCAGCTGGTTAGGCATATAAGCTCCCGAGGGCGTTCTGAACCCCTCATAGGAACAGGCAAGCGTGCAGCACCAGCAGGTTTCTGCGAGATGGATCATTTCCGTTATCTTGTCGACTACATGCGAGGCCTTTGCAATTCCCTGCATCTCGGCAACGTTAGCAGTTGCACCTATCAGCACGTCCGCGACCCCTACCTTGCAGGCACCATAGTTCTGCCTGTGGAAGGTTGCAAACACCTCTACAAGCTCTCCGGCAAAGTCGTATTCTCCGCACATGAAGACCCTCTCCCAAGGAACGAAAACGTCATCAAAGATGATGAGGGCCTCACCTCCTACTGTTGCATACTTTGCATTTCCGCAATCAATGTCTCCGTCAAGCCTTCTAAGGTCGTTCGTTTGCCTTCCAAAGATCATCTTAACACCCTCCGCATCAACGGGCACGGCAAATGATACCGCGTAGTCTTTATCGTCCGCCTCAAGTGCTCTTGTGGGCATCACGATTATTTCGTGAGAGTTCACAGCTCCAGTTATGTGAGCCTTTGCGCCCCTAACAACTATTCCGTCCTCCCTTTTTTCAACAACTCTTACGTACATGTCCTTATCAGCCTGCTGGCTGGGACGCTTGCTCCTGTCTCCCTTTACATCTGTCATTGCTCCCGCAGGCATCAAATCGTTCTTCTGAACGTATTTTATGTACTCCCTGACTCTTTCGTGATACTCTGTTCCGTACTTTCTGTCGATGTTGTAGCTTGTGATGTAGATCGCATTCATGGCATCGCAGCCCACGCATCGCTGGAAACAGCTCCCTGTTTTCTGTCCCAGAACCCTAATCATCCTAACCTTCTTAACAAGGTCTTCGGTGCTCTGGTGAATGTGATTGAACCTGTTTATCTTCTCACCAGAAAGATGGGAAACAGCAGTCATAACATCCTCATATCTCGGGTCGTGAGCAAGTTCGTAGGTCATGGCTGCAGCGTTTACGTGCGGAGCCGTAATGGGGTCGTCGGCGACATTCTCTATTCTTCTTCCCATGAAGTATATTTTTGGTTTGTACTTTCTCAAACTTTCAATATACTCCTTACCAGTCATCATCTAAAACCACCCAAGAAAAGTAAAGCTAGTTATTTATATAACTGTTGATTCCAAAAACCTCTTTTCCAAGAACATTTTATTAATCTCCACTGCATAGGATAATCGTGAAATGTGTGATCTGTGGAAAGGAGGGAGAATACAAGATCTGTGGAGAATGTCTCGCCGAAAGGAAAAAAGTAGCTTTTATTGAAAATTTTAATCTGGAAGTTTGTAGCAGGTGCAATTCTGTTAAAATTGGAAAAATCTGGACTAAAATTGATTTTATTGAGGCCATTCAGAGAATGTTCTCTGAGAAAATTAGGGTTGAACCCAATTTTGACGTTCAAGAAATAGTCATCCTAGAAAAGGCAGCAGTTCTTAGAGGAATTCTGAACGGGGATCCCGTGGAGGTCACAGTACCACTCAGCTATAGGGTTCGCAGAATCTCCTGTCCTAAGTGTTCGATGGAAAGCGGCGGATATTATGAGTCAATAGTTCAGGTCAGGGCTGTTGGAAGAGAGCTTAGAGAGGATGAGCTCGAGATAGCCAAGGAAATTGTAAGAAAAACCATTTCTGAAAGCGAGGGTGAGAAAGAATTTCTATCGAAATTTGAGGTAGTTAAAAACGGCATTGACTTTTATCTCGGGAGCAGAAAACTTGGAGAGAAGATTTCGAAGAAAATTTCAGAAGAGTTCGGGGGAAGAGTTTTCGAAACAAGAAAACTGCACACAAGAGTTGACGGAAGAGACAGGTATCGTTTCACGTTTCTCATCAAATTGCCCGAGTACGAGGACATGGATGTCGTCGTCAAAAACGAGACGCTCTACGTTGTTAAAAACGCCAGACTTGGCAAGGGGATTGACATTTTTACAGGAAAACATGCAAACATCCTTGAGACTGCA
>CAYSRI010000175.1:0-2842 GCA_964433405.1 uncultured archaeon
AGAAGGAGGAGGGTTCTGGAGTTCATGGTAAGTCACAACATAAGAGATTTCAAAAGTGTATCTAATGTGATTCATGCTTACCAAATAAGTCCCGAAAGGGCACTAAGATTGCTCGAAGTTCAGGAGCTTTGAGGAAAATACACACAATCAGATACTAAAAAATCAAAAAATCCAAAAAATTACAACCAAAAGCCTTTCCCTTAAGGGCAAGGAGATCAGATGGTAGCAGTATCCTCTGATAAGACGGTTTTGATTCGATAAGATAACCTAAGAGCGGCAATCTACAAAATTTAGCGCGTAAGAACCTAATTCTCCGTATTTCGTCAAATAATTCCCTTTTTCTTCAAAATCGAAAGCAAAGTCAGTTATCTAACCTTTAAATTTTTGAGTTAGATACATCTTAACTCTCGGATTCTACAACCCACATCTAGAGTTCCGGGCTTTCTTGTCGAAGATCTCGCAATCAAATTTTTATTCAAAATACTGGGTCATGAACCAAAAATCCAAATGTTCACTTCGGAATTCATTCGACAAATTAAGTGTCCGACCAATAAAAAAATTTATATAGGAGTTAGTTGCAAGATTTGATGGCTGGAGGAGATGTAGATGGAGTTACCCCTTGCACCGGTTGAGAGGTTATTGAAGAAGGCCGGGGCAGTGAGAGTAAGTGAAGATGCAAAGGTTGCACTGGCAAAAGCAATCGAGGACTACGCTATAAAGGTTGCCAAGAAATCCAACGAAATCGCTAACAACGCCGGTAGAAAAACTGTAAAAGCTGAGGACATAAAACTAGCCGCAAAAAGCATTAAGTAGATTTTTTTCTTTTTTTACAATTCTGGTAGTACTGTAAGGGATGCAAAAAACCACAACTGGCGACACAGTTCTGGTACGTTTTCATGGTGTCGCAGGCCGGTGAAGTGTATTCTGCTCCCTTTCCCTTCAGACCAGCAATGTGTTCGATCTGGTATCTCGACTTCTCTTCATCAAAGTCCGGAACACTCTTAAAAAGCTCTAAGATCTCCTCAACATTCATTCCGATGTTCAGCAAAAAAGAAGTTAGTGCAAAACGTGCTGTATGTGGCACGTTCATACCCTTCTGAATCTCGCTAAGAATTTCAAGCATACAGGGTGGCAGACATTTTAGATCAACCTCACCAAGTTCGATATCCAACCTTCTTTCCTTAACCGCCACGGCCCGCAGCTCCTTCAGATGAGGTTCAAGAAAATCCGCATAAAACTCGACCTTTTCGAATATTCTTCCTCTCAGGAATTCCTCAATTATTCTCAACACTTCAGATTTCGTGGTTCTCACATAACCCCCAACAATTCTCCTATTGACCAATCTCCACTCATCACTCCTTATCCTCGAAGAAGCTTTTAAATAACTTGTAACGTGCGTATCCCAGCCCTTCAGCTTTATACCAAGATCTAGAGCTACAAACTTTACTATTTCTTCCCTTTCCTCCCTACCCTCCAGTTCCCTCTCAAGGGCTTTGGAAAAGGCGTTAGCTTCCCTCACGGCAAATCTCATCCTGACCCAATCTTCAAGATTTGACACAAGCATCTTCGCAGCTATATATGTCAGTAGAGATTTTTTCGCTTTCCTTACCAGCATCAACTCTTTTTCTTTACTAAACGGAAGCAGGCAATTTTCAAAACACTTCATGCAGAGGCTGCAGTTATCGAAATTTCCAATACTTTCACATTTAAAACATCCTAGATCACAGTCCTTGCAGAAAAAACTTTTTAGTGGCTCTCTTTCCGAACTTTGCCCTTTCAAGGCGCTTAAAACCAATTCTTTTCCGATTTCAACAATATCGGGCGATCTCTCAAGCTCTTCAGTAACATTCAGATCTTTAAAAACCAAAATGGAAACTTTAAGAAAAGGATAAGCGGATACAAGTTGAAAAATTGGTAAATATTTCATCAGCTTTCTACACGAGGAGCCAGAATGTATTCCACCCGAACTTTCCCACCTACCAGATCAAAGCAAAATCTTCCAGGATAGTTCGTTCCTAGATAGATCGTGAGTAGATCCCCCGAGCCAGCTACTTTACAAAATTCTTTCAAGTAATCTAGGCTGAACATGCTCCTCGCCTCCCCTCCGTTGAACTCTATGAGTTCTCCGCTGGCCATTGTGAAGGCCATTCTCTCAACATCCCCCTTTGCCTCTATGGTAAAGCCGTTCTTGTCGGATTTAAGCACTATGTGTTCGCTTACCTTCTCAGTAGCAGATATCGCTTTCTTAAATTCCCCTGCATCCAAAACTATTTTTGCAGGTAGATTTAGCTCTGGTATTTTCGGCTCTTTTCTTATCGCAGAAGGATCGATCAGGGCAAGGCTGTACTCAAGACTACCAGACTTAATACGGAGATTTGCCTCGTCCACCAGCGAGAGTTCAACCAGGTCTTTTGCATTTATGCTCTTGCTAATCTCGAATATTCTGTTCATGTCCACTCCGATTGTCTTCTCGGCATCCAACCTGTAGCTGTCCAAGCTTTCCTTCGGTACGTCGACGATTACCATTGCAACGTTGGAGGGATCTACAGCACGGGAATGAATGCCCTTGGACAGAAAGTGAATTCTGCACTCACTCACAAGAGCTGTGATAGCTCTCGAGATTGCTTTCAGTATCTCCCCAGACATTATGACTTCTACCATAGCCAAACTTTTTTTGCCCAGTTAATATTTATTTTTTTCTACCTGAACTCTCTAAAACCGAAAAAATAATATACTTCTCTATCATTATAATAATTATGCGATTCGGTGCTAAATTCTGGAAAGATATAGTGGATAAGATGCTAACAGGAGTCTTCATTTCCGATCTGAACTTAAAGCATCT
>CAYSRI010000176.1:0-2802 GCA_964433405.1 uncultured archaeon
CAGCCTCAGAAAAGTTGAGGGGTGAGTTAGAGAAGTGGGAAAGACGCATCACTACTCTCAGGGAGATTCTAAAAGAAGGGGAGATAAGATATGAGGAATTTCTGGAAAGTTTTATGAAATCTGAGGATCCTGAAGTTTATGAATCCGCAAAAAAGCTGATGGGAAAAGATTTGGACGCTGAAGATCTGGTCTCATCCGCAGAAAATGCAATTAAGATTAGCATCCTGATGGATGAACTTCAGTTGTTCTTAGGCAAAAATGGGATTGAGGTGGGTGATTTTGTCAGGGGAAACCTTCCAGACGATCCTGAGATAACTGTAATCTTAGAGGAACCGATTGAAGGTGCTAGAAATTTAATAGTGGTTGATTATTTCCCAATCTGGGAGCTCTATGTTGACGTTCTCAGTTTGCTGGGTGAGGAAGTTGACGACAGAATTTTGGGTGGTATTTTAGCAGCGATCTCAAACATTTTGCTTAATGTCGAGAAGATGGAAGATATTGAAAAGCTAAAAGAACTAAGCAGCGTTATAATCGATGGAGAGACCGGGGAAATATTAATAAATTGTGAAGAGATTTTTGAAATGATTGTGAAATCTCTTGAAAAGGCTGGAATTGTGAGAGTCTCGGGGAAGAAGATTAAAATTAGACATAGGCCGTGGTAAAATGGAGGAAATAAGGTTTTGCCCGTCACATGGATTTTATCGAGGAGAAACCTGTGCTTGTGGTGTGAAAGGGGAAATCGTTGTTAGTAAGGAGAAAGTTGAGAGACTGGGAAAATTTGTTTCAGGGGTTCTAAGGCATTTTCCGCAAAAATTTGGACTGGAAATCGACGAGAACGGATGGGTTAGCTTTGAGGCCTTAGCAAAGCTTGTCGGTAGAAAGTATAGGTGGGCAAATAGATGGGTATTGAAGGCATTGATATACAGCGATGAAAAGAAGAGATACGAGATAAAAGGGGACAGGATTAGGGCGAGATATGGACACAGCATAGAGGTGAAACTAAACGATATGCCTGAAGCTCAGGAAGACACACTTTATTATGGAACGAGCGAGGAAGAAGCAAACAGAATGCTGGAAATTGGAATAAAGCCTGTGAACCAAGCCTACGTTCACTTATCGACAACTATCGAAAAGAGCCTCGAAGTTGCCAGTTTGAGAACAAAGAATCCCATAGTTTTTGAGATAGATGCAAAGAGAGCAAGAGACGAGGGAATAAGAATTTTAAAGGCAAACGATTCAATCGCTCTCGCAAAAGAGATTCCAGCAAAGTTCATTAAGAAAATTATAAAAACAGGGGCTCAGAGCTGAAGTCCTGAGGCTGACTTCTCTGCCTTAAAGGGCGAAGCTTTCAGTTGTAATTCAGATCAAAAAATCAAAGCCGTTTAAGCCAAGCAGCGCTCTTCAAAGAAAATATTTAAAAATTCCAGAAATCTGAGGCTTAGTAGCATTGAGCTCTGAGTTTAGCTTGGTTTAGCTCAGTATTCTTCCTCATAATAGTATTCTTCTTCCTCTTCCTCCTCTTCCTCCTCCTCTTCTTCTTCGTAAGTCTCGAGATCTTCAAGGTTGAATTCCTCGTTGGTATCCACTAGGAGCAATTTACCCTCCTGGTAGATCATCAAACACCCACAAGATTCGCAGGTAATCTCAACGCCCTCGTATAGATCCTTAATTTCAACTTCCTCTCCGCAAGAGGGGCAGAATATAATCTTTACCGCCATAGAATAAACTTTGCATACAACTCAAATTTAAATTTTGCGCTTTTTGGATATGTGTTTATAACTGAAAACCTTGCCCTTTAGGGAAAGTGGTCAAATCCACATGGGCATTGATAATCCTACGAAGGTCTTGGTGTTCATCAAGCTAAAGCTTTCTGCAGCAAACGCTTGTAATCGGTCAGAAAATCCTTGAAGTTTTGCGAGGTGTAAAGATTCCCTTAACGCTGGAAGCTCCCACTACCTTTAAAGGCATTATGGCCCCTGGTTTGGTGATTAGATCTTCGCTGAATTCTGAAGTCAAAATTCGGGGAATTTTACCTGCAAAGGCTATGATGTCATCTTTTACAATAATTGCTCCATCGATAAAATCGCGGTTTTCTGAGTAAAAATCGTGGAGAATTCTTTCGAGCTCAATTTTTCCAAAGTTTTCCTTTATCATATTCCCCAAACCCGTCGCAAATGCGTCTGCAACAGAAGCGTATTTGGCGATGATTGTCGCTGCGTCAGCCCATCCAAAACTGACAGAAGGGCCTATTTTTCCGCTCGAAGTGCATATCGCAATTCTTTCTGAGGGTGGGATGACAAGTGCGAGATTAGAAGGATAAATACCGATTTTTAACTCTTGGTCTGAGTGGATGGCAATGTCTCCACCGTTGTCAACCACAGCAATATTCGCACCTGCTTCGACCATTTTGTCAACAGCGTACTGCGCTATTGCTCCGGCCACTGACGCCATTGGACCCACTTTCGCGATCTTGGCCGCGTGACACATTTCGCGAACCACTCCACTTCTACTGCAATTTGGGCAGTTCAGCGGTTCGTAGCTTATTAAAAATTCGGGCCTAAGTTTAATGTATACTTCTATTTCACTTCTTGCCTCTAGTATTGCTTTAACGGCTGTTTCAAAGAATTTTTCGTCTTCTGTTAGTATCGTTACAGTGGTCTCTTTGTACGAAAATTTGAACCTTCTAAAGCTCATAATAGGGCTCTTATGAGATCCAGAAGAGACAGCTTGAATATCCTTTTTCGCTCAAAAGCTGCTATCCTTGGTAAAAGGTGATATGCAGGTTTGCCCCTGAGAACGCTG
>CAYSRI010000177.1:0-2729 GCA_964433405.1 uncultured archaeon
TGTTGACAGCTTTCCGAATTCAAGAACGTTCACCCTACCCCAATGAATAGTTACAGGATAGTCCCAGCCGAAGTAATCGTATATGTATCTCTGCCTGAGCTCGGAATCTCTGAGATCCTTTCCTCTAAGTATATGCGTGGTTTTGCAGAGGTAATCTTCAATTGCCGACTCGAAGTCAAGCATGGGATAAACACAGTAAGCATCGCCAACCAGAGGATGCGGCGTGTAGATTATCCTGAAAGCGACCCAATCCCTTACGGCAGGATCCTTGTGGTTTATATCGGTCTTGATTCTGAGAACGACTTCGCCCTCCTCATAGGCACCATCAAGCATTTTTTCCCAGACTTCCAAATTGTCTTCGACGCTCGAATTTCTGTGCACACAAGGTGTGCCACTGTCCCTGAGCCTCTTGAATTCTTCCTTTTTGCAAAAGCATGCATAAGCTCCTCCCAGTTCTATGAGTTTCTTCGCATATTCATAGTAAAGCGGAATTCTCTTGGAGGCATAAATTATTTCGTCTGGTTTATAACCCAACCACTCAAAGTCTTCAATATACCATTCATACGCTTCGAGCATAGGTCTTTTTGTTTTTGGATCGGTATCGTCAAATCTTAGAATATACTTCCCCCTGTATTCTTTGCAGTATTCTCCGTTTATTATTATTCCTCTTGCAGAACCGAGTGTTGGCGGCCCGTTTGGATTTGGAGCAAATCTCATCACGACTTTTCCAATCTCGGCTTTCGGTAGGGGAGGCAAGCGCTGTTCCCTCTCTTCCTTCTTTCTCTCTTCTCCGGTGTACATTCTGATAAGATTCTCCCTCTCTTCTTTGCTAAGACTTTCAAACTCTCTTATGCATTCCTTAACTAGCTGAATGACCTCTTTAACTTTGAGCTTGAGCTCGGGATTTTCAGCAATCACTTTTCCGATTACTGCTTTCTCATCTGGTTTCCCGTATTTTGCAGAATTTATTGCAATATGTTTCATTATGATTTCCTTCACAGCTCGGCTTTAATTCGGGAAGATATAAAAAAGCTTCCGCATTTAAACTACTCTTCCTGCCAAGTACCCTTCTGAAAGGGGACACAGCGAGGAGGGCGGGAGTAAAACTTTATATAGTAAAAACATTAATACAAATTCGATGTGGGGCTGGAACAGCCCCAAAGGCTCGTAGAGAGCCTCTGCCCCTCTCGGTGAAGCGAGAAGATACTTGCGTGGGCTAGGGGTGGTTCACAATAACTCAATGATCCTAACTGCATATGATTGTCGGCTTCGTTGGTTATCCTCTATCCGGGAAAAGCACCGCTGGTGAGGTGGCAAAAGAGCTAGGGATCCCGGTAGTTACGATGGGGGATGTTGTTAGGGAAGAAGCGATAAATCGCGGTTTAGAACCTAATTCTGAGAATCTTGGCAGAATCGCAACCGAAATAAGAGAGAAAGAAGGGATGGATGCTATTGCGAAGAGATGCATTCCAAAAATAAGGTCTCTCGGCCAAGTTGTTCTCGTTGACGGTATAAGGGGTATTGCTGAAGTTAAAACTTTCAAGAATGCATTTGATGACTTCGTTCTCATTGCGATCGAATGCCCGATTGAGATTAGGTTTGAGAGAGCAAAACAAAGAAGAAGAAGCGATGATGTAGCCAAAATAGAGGATCTAATGGAAAGGGACCGAAGAGAGGAATCATGGGGTCTCAAAGAAGCAATGGAAATCGCTGATTTCACGATAGAGAACACGGGCGACATCGAGGAATTCAAAGACAAGGTTAGAGCTCTACTGAGAAAGCTCATCAGCGTCGAAATTGAAATAGAGACAACTATAAATCCGACCGAAGAAGAAGAGAAGGTCATAAAGGCTGTCAAAAACCTTTTTCCGGATGCAAAAATCAGAATTGAGGGCAATAAATTGTATGCAATTGCAAGGGATCTTAACACATTAAGAGAGCTTCTGAGAAAACAAAAGATTCTTGATACTGCAAGAACGGAATTCCTGAGAAACAGAAGAGGAAATGAGATTACAGTTTACTTCAACAAGCAAACCGCGACCGTCTCAAGGATTAATTTCTGTGAAGAAGATGCAGTTCTTTCACCTCTTCGCGTAACTTTCAGGCTTTTTGGTGTTTCTTTCCAGAAATTCCTCGATGTTATTGCTCCTGAAACAAAGGATGGAAAACCCCTAAAGGAGATCGAAGAGCTGTGAATCGGGAAAAAATGGCACTATGGGGGAGTATAGCACTTTCATACACTGAAAGCTTCAGATAATCCTCCCATATCTATCAATCTCTCCTTTCTTTATTCTAGTCGAAGAGATTGGTTTTCCGTCTTCTGCGAGAACCCAGTCAACCTTAACTATCCTAATCTCCTTTTTGCCCATTTCCAGGCGTTTTGCATTGATCTTCAAAGCCATCTCGAACGTTTCCGGAGAAACTACGAGAGCTTCAAAATCTTTTTCGAGTGTTTTTCCGTAGGGATCAGAGATCATAACTATCTCTGGCTCAAAGCCGTATTTTCTTAGGATAAACTGTCGCACGTTTTCAGCCCTGAGTTCAAAAGGAAGTACGCATCGAACCCTTTTTCTTGCCATTTCGTCGCTGGTAATTCCGATCATAACATCCTTTCCGCCAAGCTTCACAGCGCAATCGATCAGCTTTTTATGTCCCTCGTGGAGGGGTTCAAACGTTCCTCCGAGTACAACTTTCACAAAAAATTTGAGGTAAGAGCAAATAAAAATTTT
>CAYSRI010000178.1:0-2714 GCA_964433405.1 uncultured archaeon
TGTTTCCAGGCTTCCCAGGAGTCCTGGAAGCACCAACAACAGCCACGCTGCGGGGATTGAAGAAGAATCCTATATCCCTGGCCTCGTAGGAGAAGCTCCTCCTCTTCCCCTTCACAATCCTCGCATCAGCAACGAAGCAACCCTTCTCGTTCGCAAAAACAGGGTTCAAATCCATCTCAACAACATCTTCATTCTCAACTATCTCCCCAACCTTAACGATCAGCTCCGCAATCGCATTGACGTCAGCCCTGAACCCCCTGTAGCCCTCAAGAATCCTGTATCCCCTTATCTCTCTCATCATCTCAAGCGCATCTTCTCTGCTCAGCGGTATCAGCCTGAAGGAAACATCCTTCAGCACCTCTACAAAAACCCCTCCCAGTCCGAACATCACGAAGCTTCCGAACTGCTCGTTCTCTGCAGCCCCGACGATCAGCTCCACTCCAGAAACCTGCGGCTGAACATTCACACCCTTTGCCCCTTCTATTGCCGAAAGCCTCCTGAAAGCGCTCCTCACCTCTTCCTCGCTCTTCACGTTCAGAACAACTCCACCCACATCGCTCTTGTGCAGTATCCCATGAACCTTCATCACAACAGGAAATCCAATCTGCCTCGCTGCCCTGACAGCCTCTTCCTCACTCCCGCAGACAATCCCCCTAGCAGTCCTGATCCCGTAGCTCTCCAGAAGCTCCTTGGCCTCCTGTTCCAGAAGAAGCATAGTGCATGGTTGTCAGGAGATATTTTATTTTTTTGAAATTGACCAAAAATTATGATGATACGAACTCTAAGAGTTGGTCAAAGTATCTTATTCTTCGAGATTGCTCTTAAGCTCAAAACTGTTCCATCGATGAGGATCGCATCCCAATTACTGTAATCAAATTTTCTGAAAATAAAACCGGCAGGTTTTTCTAAATTTACTGCAGTTGATGAGCAGAGTTCATTGAAGGCCGGAAGAACGACGACTTTTCTCTTGGCATTGTTCCACTCTATTTCTCCCCAAAGAAACGCTCTTTCCTTATGCCCACCAACTTCCGAGGGTATGAAAACTGAAGGATGTGCATGGGCGAAAATAAGTGTTTCGGAATTCATTATGGTATCTTCGGGAACAGAATGCCCGTGAAATATTCCGTATTTCCCAACCTTAATAGCCTTATGGGCGTTTATTCCTATATCGTGGTTTCCACGAATTATTATAGTCTCAGCGATTTCGGAAATCTGGGTCAAAAAATCCTCTACAGGACTTTTTTTCCCGATATGCTTAATATCTCCAGCGATTATGAGAGTATGAAAACGTTCTGCCAACCTTAAAACTTTTTCCAATAGTTCCTTGTCGTAAAAGGAGATAAGTCCGAAATGCAGATCTGCGATTACAACTTTTTTGCCTATTATCACCGCATCCTTAAATAGTCTCATCGAAGATTCTCTCTTCTACGATTGGCAAGTATTTTGAAATGTCTACCCCGTACTCTTTTGCAACGACAAGTGCAACCACTTCGAAGCTGACAAGATTGTTCATTCTCTCCTGTTTATCGCTGATAATCGAGAAAACTTCTTGATAATTTTTTCCCGTGCGCTTTGCGATTTCTTCTACGATTTCGTCAGCCAGACCTTTTTCAGGGAGCGTTATTGCATCTTCTAGCTTGAAGCTCATGCTAAGAGAAGAAGCTGTCTAGAGTTAAATCTTTTACCTTCTTCTCTTTTGGTTTCTGTTTATCTTTCAATTCTTCTTCTTTAGCAACACTGTGAAACCTCTTTTCGGCTTCTGTATATATCCAGCTCTCGTCGATTCTGTGCAATCTGTTTTCTTCGATGAAATCTGCAATCTCCTCAGCTCTTTCTCCTACCAAAAATTCCAGCTCTTCTCGGTTAAACTGATAAAATGCTGCAATCTTCGCAGCTTTTTCGACTTCAAGATTTTTTAACAAGAGGGTCAGAATGGGTAGCATCTCGGTCTTTGCCTTTTCAGTTGACAGATGGGAATAAGTTGAGATTTTCTTGAGTATTTCATACCTTAACTCTCTTTTCTGCTTTGTCTGAAACATATACTGCCAGATCTGAGGGCGCCTATACTTTGTAAATCCCGGTTTTGTTTCTTTCCTCATCTGCTGGACTCCGGTTGTCATCAAATATGTGGCATATTTCCAAAGCCTGTAGAATTGCCTCCTTTTCACCCTTCCGATGTAAATATCCGCCCTTGAAAGTGCTAGATATCCTTTAAACAGGTCTTCTCCAGAATATTCGAGATAGATGTTTTCTTCTATCCACTGTATTAAGTCTTCGGGCGACTCATCAAGTAACATTGCGTCAGCATAGGGGGAATAGTTTGTCTTGAAGATCTTCTGAAGCACTTTGAAAACATCCATTTCCTGCGTTCTTTTTGTGACAACAAGATCCTCAGGCCTAATCTCCTTCTTTCCCTCAGCAATGGCTTGAAGATCGTTGATCGCAGCTCTGAGATCTCCCCCAGCATTTTCCGCAATCTCCCCCAGCACTTCTTTTTCGCATTTTATCCCTTCCTTTTTACATATCTCTTGGAGGACCTTCAAAATTTGAGTTTTTGTTAATCTTTTCAGCTCTAAAAACTCACAAAGCTTTCTGAGCTCATTGGATAGCTGATAGGGATCGTTTGCTATCAATATAATAGGTTGTCGTGGCCTTTTTTTGATTATTCTGATTAGGGCACTTTCTCCACCCGTATCTTCTTTTTTGTGGATCTT
>CAYSRI010000179.1:0-2704 GCA_964433405.1 uncultured archaeon
ATATAAAAATAAAGTAATAATTAAATCTTCTATGTAGAAACTGTTGAGTACGGCAGTATAAAACAGGTTTGTAAACTTTGTCAGACTCCTTCCCGACTTAAGGCGCGAGACTTTCGGTTGCAAAAATACTTTAAAAAATAAATCCCGGCTATAGAATTTATACCCGCAATCTTTTAGCAACTTCTTCAGCAAATTCTTTCGTTTTAAATTTTCCTCCAAGATCTGGTGTGGTTTTTCCACTCGCTATCGTATCTTCCAAGGCTTTTCTGATTTTTTCCGCTTCCTCAGCGAAACCTAAGTGTTGCAGCATCATGCAGGCTGTGAGAATCATTGCAGTGGGGTTAGCAATCCCCTTTCCGGCGATATCAAATGCCGCACCATGTACAGGTTCAAATATTGCATGCTTTTCACCTATATTCGCTGAAGGCGCGATTCCGAGACCGCCAACTAATCCAGCAGCGAGATCGCTAACTATATCCCCGAACATGTTCGTTGTTACAATAACGTCAAAACGATAGGGATCCATTACCAGATACATGCACGCAGCATCGATGTAGTATTCATTGAATTCTATCCCCTTAAATTCCTTCGCAACGTTTCTGCAAACATCTCTGAAAATCCCACAGCTCTTCTTCATTACATTTGCCTTATGGAGCGCTGTTACCTTCTTTCTTCCCTCCTTTCTAGCAAGCTCAAATGCGAATCTTGCGATCCTCTCGGAAGCTCTTTTCGTTATTACCCTCAGCGCTATAGCAGAGTTATCCAACTCGAACTCGAAGCCCTTATAAAGGCATTCAGTATTTTCCCTAACAATAACAATGTCCAGACCTGGATAGAGACACTTAACACCATTCAAAGCTCTTGCCGGTCTTACATTTGCGTAAGTATCAAGCTCTTGCCTCAACCTCACGATTACGTCTGCAGCAGTTTCTCCAGCGGCACCAAATAAAACTGCAGAACTTTTCTTGCAAGCCTCAAGTGTCTCATCCGGCAAAGCCTTTCCGTATTTTTTCAAAGCCTCATCTCCTGCCTCATAAAACTCGTATTCCAAATTCAGGTCAAGTTCTCCCAGTACAAGCATAGCCGCATCCATAACTTCCGTTCCTATACCGTCTCCAGGAATCACTGCGATCTTCATCTCATCACCGTCCTGCAGTACTCTATCAATCCACCACACTCAACGATCTGAAGCAAAAAGTCAGGCAATTCTTTTATTCTGTATCTTTCTCCTTTCGTCAAATTTACTATGTATCCTCTTGAAAGATCTAAGTCGATTTCGTCACCCTCTTCGATTCTGTCCACTTCAGGGCATTCAACTACAAGCAAGCCGGTATTAATTGCATTCCTGAAGAATATCCTCGCAAAGGATTTAGCTATTACGGCTCTTATTCCTAAGCCCTTCAAAGCGAGAACTGCATGCTCCCTGCTACTACCGCATCCGAAGTTTTTACCTGCAACGATGAAATCCCCTCTTTTAACATTGCCCAAAAGATCTTTCCTGACGTTCTCGAAAGCATGTTTCGCAAGCTCTTCAGGCTCATTAAATACAAGATACTTTCCCGGAATAATTGCATCGGTGTCTATGTCATCACCGAACTTCCATACTCTGCCCATGAAATCCGTTTTCGGAGGATTTAAAAATCATATCAAGTGTCCCGGGTTCAGGATAAGAACTAGGAATAGCACCAAAAGCCCAAGAATTAGCATCCTAATACCATTCAGGAATGCCCTTTCCTTGGCCATTTTCCCCATCGCAAATCCTAGAACGAAAAGACTTGCTGCACAGATTACCAAAGAGCATTCTAACGCCTCAAAGGGTGACAAGAAAAGATAGGGCACAATCAGAATTAAGGCTCCTAGAATTGGTGAAATTCCGTGTACAATGGAATTGAAGGTAGTTGCAAAACTGTGTGCTTCGTCGAAAATTGTCTCGTCCAATCTCGTGAGTAGGGACTTTTCCCTTTTCAATCTCAAAGTTTTTTGCTCTATTCTTTCTGCCTCAAATGCTCCCCATGAGCTTGAAATTCCCAGTGCCAGGGCTGTAGCAAAGCCAACAGGAATTACCAACTCAGGAGTATTGTGTCCAGCCAGATAAGCGCCTATGAGCATCCCAGCAATCGTAATTATTCCGTCGAAAAATCCGATTATGAAATATCTCCTTGATACAGCCGATATTTCAGCAAGGTCAAAGTAAATTTTTATATCCTTTTTCAGCTTCATCTCAGCAGAGATGCTATTTCCTCAAAAGGTAAATTCATATCTGATAGCTTTTTCTTTGCTCTTGCCAAGTCCTGGGGTTTGTAAACTTTGTTCTGCGCTTTACTGAGAAGGGCTTCGATTTCAAGGTCGGTAAGGAAATTTTTGAGATAATCCAAAATTCCTTCTCTTCCTATAACTTTGACTTCCTCCTTCTTCAAGAACTTTGTGGAATTAAAGAAGTAAGCGTGATTCTTCCAGCACTTTTCGCATTCTGAAAACAGAACCCTCATTCCCTCCAAATTAAGCCAGAATTTCTGTAGCATTTTGCCTCCACAGTCACAAAAACCTCCAAAAAGTTTTTCACTGACGTCTTGGACGCTGTAAGCTACGTTCTCAATAACAGCTATTTTGATCGGTTCAATCAGATGGATCATACGGGTACTACTTTTTTGATTTCAGGGATCTTTCCCTTCAAAGTCCTCTCAACGAAGGTTGTAAGCGTGAT
>CAYSRI010000180.1:0-2701 GCA_964433405.1 uncultured archaeon
GTCCCCTGAAAACGGGGATTGAAAGGCGTTGAGATACTCGGCTATGGCTGAAGCCAGTGATGTCTTGCAAAGTAAGTCCCCTGAAAACGGGGATTGAAAGAATGCTTTTCAAAGATACAATTCCAATTTCGAGAGAAAAAGTTCGAAATTTTGATGAATTTAACATCTATAAACTTAAAAGAACCTGTAAAGCCAAGGGATTCACAGCAGTCTCTAGTAAAGTTTAATTCTTTTTCGTTAAAACGATTGGAATCGACGTTTTTTGGGTCCATAATTTTTATCCGAACCATTTTTTCCAATACGCAAACCGTGAACTACTTCTTGATCACGTAGGGGGCTTCTCGATTCATTGAGAAAACCTGTTCCCCGGATTAACTCCTCTGGAACTAATCAGTAGAGGGTCTTTCTACTAGGATCACATGGCTCGCAGCCCATCTATGATGTTGAGGGAAATCTTTGCAGTCCCCGTCCGCCTAGTATCCGCAGACTGGACTGGCTGTTCTTTTAGCCTCGCCTCAATCATTTTTGATAGATGCGGAATTTACTCCCGGTTTTCCTTGCTGTATCCCTCCCTCTTAGGAGGAGGCTTAGCAGCAACAGAAGGTAAAAAACAGGTAATTTTTAAACCAAGCCATAACCAAACATCACGCTGAAGCCAACGTATGCTATCAAGACCATTATGAATGAATGCTTCATCCCGGCAGATATGCTTCCTTCACCCATTACTCCTGCAACAAGTCCTCCGAACAATCCTTGGAACACTGCAGCATGCATGAAGACATTTCTGTAGGTTACCACATCAACGTTCTTCAGAATGGATATCTGGGAAGCACCTCCCGATGCCTGAACCTGCGCAGCTGCCTGAGCTAGGGTGGAAAGGAAAGTAGAAGCAATGATGTAGACTATCCCTATGAAAACGAAGAAGGAAACGTAGATGATGACGACGTATGTGAACATGCTGGTAGCCCTTTCCCTCCTCAAAAGCTCTGCACTGCTTGCGTCTTTTGCAGATGTCGTCAGCACCTCAGTAACATTTCCGCTTGATTTCAAAGCCTCATTTAACAGCGCAATTGTCCTAGAAACTTCGAATATTCTTAATCTGTTGGCAAATCTTATCAGAGCATCTCCTAGACTGACTCCCCACTCCAGATTTGCCTTTATTTTTTTAATTTCCTTCTTTAGCGGACTTGTATCTGTTTTGGCAAGCATAGTAATGGCTCTGTATATCGACATACCGCTCTCATTCGCAGAAGCCAGTTTGTTCAGGAATATGGGGGTAAGTCTCATAAATGTCCTTACGCCCTTTCTGCTCCATTCATAGAATAGCACGAAGGGAGCAATTATTATTATGAGTGCAATGAATATGTAGTCGTCTATTGAAAACAACCAGTATTTTGGATCCATTCCCGGAAGGTAGGGGGTGATCGCAAATCCGTATATTATTACGATGAGACCAATGGGAACCGATAATGCGAAAGTGTAAATCGGATTACTGCGTAGCAGTGCAATCGGATTCTTAAGTTTTTTGATTAACTCTCTTGATTTTATTTTTCTCTGAATCTCCTTGCTCTTTTCTACGTCTAGATCCTTTGCTTTCGGAATGTAAGTGTATCTTTCTCGAAGCTGCGGAACTTTTTCTCCTTCAGATGGAGTCATCAGTTTTATCAAAATCGCGAACATGAATGAACCGATTGGGATAACAAGATAGATTATTGCAAAAATTGCGATATCGTTCGCACTTCCTATGACGGACATCACAGTTTGGATTATTATCAAGAACAGCGGTCCTGCTACAAGCGCAGTTACGTATGTTTCGGCCATTAACGCCAGAAATTCTGTAAAGCTCTTCTGATCCTGTCTGGCTTTTTCTAAGTAGAATTCTGCTCTCTCCTCAAAGTATTTCGTTATATCTCCACCGCTATCGATTATCGTAATCAGACCGTGCAGGAAATCCCTGAAGTTTGTGGAAGGAGAAACTTCAATAGCGTCCGAAAGTGCGGTTCTCAAATCTTTGCCAAGCCCTTCAATCTCCCAGAGAATCCTTGAAGCTTCTTTTGATACTTCCCCATAAACTTCATCGGCAAGTGATTTCAATATCTGCACCAAATTCATTCCACCCCTGCTTAAGGAAAGCATGAATGTAATCGCATGCGGCAGTGTGCGGTCTATCTTGCTTTTCCTGTCGCTAATCACCGTTGAGGGATAGATGGCAAAGATGAAATTGCCTAGATAGTAAAGCGCTACCGTTATCAGAATTGAGAGGATGCCTACATAAACAAAAGTTCTGTAGAAATTCCAGTAGGTTGCATAGGGTTCGGGAAGCTCTACTGGAAACAGCGGTGGAACTCCAATAAAATTGACTATCAAATAAGAGAGTATTAGTCCTAGAATTGCCCCGCAAACTCCAAATAAGAAAGAGAACATTCTCGACGTGGCGATATACATTTCCGGAGGCATCGAAATCATTGCCTTTTTTAGATTTCTGTCCAATTCATAATATTTGGCTTTCTTTTTTTCAATATCTTTTCCAAACAGTTTATAACCTAAATAGGTCAGGGAATTCGCCTGCTTAAACATTTTCCCACCCTATTTCTTTTAATATTTTAGCGGGCTTACTCTGATAGGTGTGAATAATATTACTAACCTTTTTGAAATCTCTTATGTTGTGACTTACCATGAACTCCAGAACCCTCCTCCTTCT
>CAYSRI010000181.1:0-2683 GCA_964433405.1 uncultured archaeon
AGGGGATCTTCTTGTTCGTGATATTCTTGAACCACCCCTTCCAACTGTAAAGCCGAACGAGAGTATCTTTGAGCTATCCAGACTCTTGCTCGAAGCACCTGCTGTGCTTGTAGTTGAAGGGAAGAAGCTTCTTGGAATAGTAACGAAACATGACATAATGAGAGTCAACTCAAGGTGACAGTATATTTCAGAATAAGAATCATTATAACTAATCATTATATAACTAACTATCGTCATTTAACATTTAGATTCTAAGGAAGAGCCTAAAATGGCATAAAAACAATCGAGTCTATAAAGATATAATCCCGTTAGGAAAAATCTTTTTGTGAAGGTTAAAGATGCCCCCAAGACAGCAACATCAGTTTTCGTAAGATCCACAGCGACAGCAAGGGTTTCTCAGTCCAAGAACCCAATGCTTGAACTTATGCGGAGAATTTTCAGAAAGGAAGAAGTTGCGATGAAGGCAATAAGGTTCATAAATCTGGTTGAGGAAAGGCAGAAGAATGGAAAACCACTCAGGGTCGATGAGTGGGAGAAAATTCTACAGGAACTTAAAATGGTGCGGTCATCCTTTTACTCGATGAGAAATAAACTGATAGGTGCTGGAATGATTTCGATCAGAGATGGAGAGTATACTCTTTCAGGGGCCTTCAGCAAGGATTTGGTGGACATGGCGAGATGGTGGTGGGTAGCTGTGCTCGGATATGATCCCGAAAGCCTTTAGGATTGATTCTCCTTCAACTTCTTTATCCTTCTTTCTATCTCTTCTAATAGCACTGTGTCTCCAGCTGCTAGGCTTCTCGCTTCTTCGAGCTTTCTAAGGTCCTTTGTTTCATCGCCCCACTCCATCAAGAGTCTTAAAAGTTTTCTTTCTACTTCTGGTTGGTTTTTAAGAGCCGAGTATATCTCATAAGCTTTTGCGTAGTTTCCTATACTTTCGTAAATCTCTGCCATAGCTATTTTTGCCGATGGCAATTCTTTGATCCTTACAGCTTCTTCTAACTTTCTTAAACCCGCTTCTGGATCACTTACGCCGATTGATTTCCCCCATTCGAGAAGAATGTAAGATTTAACGGTTAAAACATCCTCGTTTTGGGGCAATAGATCTAAAATTCTAGCAGCCCTTGGAAAGTCATTGGATTCTGAAATTTCAAGCGCATGATAAAGAAGTCTTTTAACGTAACTGTTAAAACCAAAATCTTTGAAGTAAGTCACAAGCATAGCAGCAGTTTCGTATTTGCCAAGATTGAGTCTGATGTCTATGGCTTCTTTCAAAAGAGAAAATACAGTTTGGATAGCTCTCCTATCTTTCATCTCGTTGAGGTATGAGATACCCCTAAGAAAGATTGTAAGAGCCCTTTCTTCGTCCTCCTTCTCTAAATAACGCGATACTCTTTCTGCAAGCTTTGTTGTTAGTAGAAGAGCGGAATAATTGTCTTTTATGAGTATAAGGTATTTTTCCGCTTTTTCAGGTTCTGTAAAAACCTTTCTTAGAACTTGCATTACTGTTAGATCTTTATGGAAGTTTCTTAAGATTTTTTGATCCTCTTCGTCCAAGAATTCTTTCAGACTCTCAATAAGTTCGTCCATGCCGCTCTAATAAATTTTAAAGATAAAAGTCTTTTGTTATGGAGGAATAAATTCAGGAGGCCGAACAGCTCTCAGCTTAATTGCACTTTGTTTGCATCCGACAACGCAAACTCCGCAACCAAAGCACTTCTCTGGGATTACCCTTGCCTTGAACTTTTTACTCCCTTCAGGCTTGAATAGCTCAATAGCGTCGAAGTGGCATCTTTCTATGCACGTCTGGCAACCAGTACACTTCTCGAAATCTACGAAAGCCTCATACCTACTCTTTTCAATTATGCTCAGCATTCCCGATTCAGCATATCTTGCAGATAGGAAAAATTCACAACAATCACTGCAGCAATTGCAGTTAACCGTAACCTTAGGATCGACCATCTTAGACGTATTTGCCCAGGTGTGAACGAGACCATCTCTCTCTATTTCATCTATAAGCTTTAAAGCTTCCTCTACTGATATTTCTTTTCCAGAACCTCTCTCGATAACATAATCTGCTCCTCTTCCGACTTGAATGCAGTGCCAAGTCTTTTCCTCATCTGTATACCTGCACCCATCACTAGCAAGTTTTGTGACGTTTCTGCATGAGCAAGGAACTACTGCAATCCTTTTTTGGGCTTTCAAAAGTTCTTTAATGTTTTCATGTGGAAGTACATCTGGTAGATCCTTTATTGCATAGTATGCTGGAACAACCCTCCACACCTTAAAACCTACCATAGACAAAACCTGCCCCAGAGTCTTGTAACCCTCTTCATTCATGAAATCGCTCCAAAGTTTTGCAAATTTTGCATCTTTTACTTTCTGGCTTGCAAGAGTTGCATCGTGGAGTTGAATCAGATCCCTTGCGAATTTGAAGTATTCACGGTTTTTGAAGTCTCTTGGGAAAACTACTCCTTTCAAAAAAAGATCTTCTAGAATTTCCTTGACTCTCTTTTTGTCCATCCCCAGTTTCTGGGAAACCTCATCTATACTTCCTGGCAAGGCCGCAGCGACTTTTGCAGCATCTTCATCCATTAAGTACTCGAGTATCCTTTTGAGTCTTTCAGAGTTTGAAAAACCCAGTCTTTCAAGAAGAACCTCGTAGCTCATATAAAATTCGGGG
>CAYSRI010000182.1:0-2311 GCA_964433405.1 uncultured archaeon
AAGCTTTTATCCTTGACTTTAAAGAAGGTGACCTCATTTATCGAGAGCTAAAAATCGCCCATTTTTTGCGATTGAATGGCGAACAATCCCTCTCCCAGCATACTGGATGCGGGAGTGCGAGCCGAAGCTCTTCTCAATGAAACGAGAAGCCTCTTGCGTGAGCGAGGGCAGTTCACTTTCTGAATCGCTAGAGAAGCTTCATCGCCTTCTCAAGAACTTCTTCTCTGAATTTGGCGTGAACGTACCTAGTCCTTCCCATTCCCTTTTCGCCAAAAGCTATATCCACAAGTCTGAGTCTTTCGAGCTTTTCAAGCACATCGTAGAACTTTCTGTAACTCATCCTGACCTCGTTGCTGAGAAGTGAGTAAAGCTCACCCGTCGAGATTTCCCTGGCAGAGCAAATTATTCTCAGGACAGCCCTTTCCTCGCTGTTGAGCGCCGCAAGCGCCTTGGCCAAGAACGGGACCGCCTCACCCTCGTGTGCTCTTTCGACGTCATCAACCTCAATCCTGAGCGATCTTCTGCTCTCCGCAATCAATCCTGCTGTCTTTAGAAGGAAAATGCCGTATCTAACATCTGCAGCTCCTGCCGCGATATCAACGACCCTTTCGAAGGCCTCATCGCTGAGGCAGCCTTCCGAAAAGCCCTCCTTAACCCTTCTCAGAAGGATCTCCCTTATCTCTCCCCTCCCATAAGGGGGGTAGAAGATCTCAAAGTACCTGAAAACCGCACCTGCGAATGGATCTAGGCGCAGGGGAAATCTGACATCGGTTGCCGCTGCGAATATTCCAACTTTTACTCCATGTTCGTCTGGGGCCTTGAGTATCTCGTATATGACCTCGCTCGCGCATTCAGAGGTGAGGAAGTTCACATCGTCGAGAACGACCAGAAGTGGCTTATCTAGCTTTGTCCAGATTTTCTCAACCAGAACGGACTTGCTTACCCCGCTAAGCGGGGGCTGCTGGGAAAAAACGTCGCGGAATATCTTTGAAAAGATCTTGTAGGAATCCCTAGAAGTTGGACAGCGAATGTAGGAGCAGTGAAAAGCTTCAAGGTCTGAGGCTCGCCTCAAAACGAATCTTATCGTCGAGGTCTTTCCCGTTGAGGGCGGTCCAAGACAGAGCGCATTCAAAGGCGCAGATCCCTGGAGGGCGGGATCGACGCAGCTTACGAGCTGTGATATCTGCTTATCTCTGAACGGTACCTCTTCGGGCAGGTAGTCTGGATCGAAGACTTCTCTCTTTCTGAATATCATGGTTTGACCCCCGCAAGACTGTATATTCGCACCACGGCTTCAAAGCCTCTGGTTGCATAGCTCAGGCTGCATCCGGACTTCGTTCTGCCGTGCAGAACCTTGAACCTTCTGCCGTACGCTGTGCGCTCTCTCACATTCAGCCTCCCCCATCTTCCGCATACCGGGCATACAATAAGGATGCTCCGCCTCCCGCTCCTTCTGAGAATCAAGTACCTCACCCGCACGCCTTCAGCTTCTTCCTCTCCACGTCCAACAACCCTGATCCCGGCCGTGAGCTCTAGGAGTCCGCGACACTCGGGAAGCGATTCAGCCCCTACTAAACCTGAACCTTCCTCAAACATAATATGCCACTCGATTAATATAATATAAACTGTCCCCACCGCCTGCAAGTGAGCCAGACTGTAATGGCGGAAAAACGCAGGAAAATCATGAACCACCCCTGAAGAGGGAGTTAGCAGCAACGGTGAGTTAAAAGGGTTTTGGCACCTGCAAATGGCTCTTACAGCTTATATTTACTCCGAATGCAATCCATTCATGATCTGGCCCGGGGATTTACTAAATACAAAACCAGAGTGCCAGCAGCGGTGGAGGAGTGGCCTGAAAAACCAAATCAGTTCTGCCTGTCCCGAGTCTATGTCCATGCAGATTGCAGGCAATGTCTTATTTTTGCTTTCAGTTATTGTGTGCACGTGCATGCATTGAGAGAGTATGCAGGGAATTGGAAAAGCGCTGGAAAATTTTTATCTCTGTCGTGAATCTTGTATGATTTCAGCAATTGTGCATATTTCAAAATTTATATTAAAACCTTATTTTGTACAAACGCTAAAATCTAGCGAACATATTGCTGAATCTATCCATTGTACATTTATAACAATCAATCACTGAAAGGTGGTGACTGTAAAAATGACCTATAAAACTTCTAAAAAGCTTCTTTCCGCTCGAATTGATCCCGATATCATAAAAAGGCTTCGAAGATATCTTATTCAGCAATACGGCTCTACATACTATCTCAGCTTTGTGGTCGAACAGGCTCTAAAACAGTACCTGGACCTCCTC
>CAYSRI010000182.1:2321-2678 GCA_964433405.1 uncultured archaeon
ACACACGAACAGGAGCACAGGATCGAGAATTCAAGCGGGAGGAAGCACATCGAACTTGTCAAGTGGCTTGGAAAGAGGTACGGCTCTCAGCTGCTGCTCTCGGAGGTTGAGAAATACATAGAAGCAGAGATTGGCTTAGACAGGAGGACTAAAAAGAAGTACAGGGAATTTCTTTTGAAAAACGGTTTCATTAGGGTTGTCAAGCAGGTGGGGAATGAAGTAATATGTGAAGTGGATAGCAAGAGGGTCTACGAATTCCTTAAGAGATACTTCAGTGAAGAAGAACTTAAGGGCTTTGCAGTGGCAGAATGCATCAACTTCCATACAGCAACTGACTAAAACTTCCTGCTGACGACG
>CAYSRI010000183.1:0-1410 GCA_964433405.1 uncultured archaeon
TCTATCACGATCTCTCTTCCAGTTACCTTGCCCGCAAGCAAGAAGGATCTGCTTCTGTTCTGTCTCATGATGCGGCCTATCTTTTTGCCCTCGCCCTGCTCAGGCTCTTTTACGTTTGCGCTCTTCTTTTTACTCTTTTCTTTCAACACCATCACCCCCTTCAGTATCTGCTCTTTTCTCCCTGCCACCGCATTTCTCGTAGAAGTCCAGGAGCCTCCTGATTACGTCGTCGAATGGTTCACGTTCGTGGATCTTAAGCTTTCGTAGTTTTTCCCAAACCTCCAAACTCACCCAGATTGTTTTACGTTCTGTCATATCCACCACTATAGGATACTACACTAAACAGATATATAAATCTATCGCTCTTTCAATCGATTTGGGAATCGTTTTTCAGAGAAAAAATAGGGAAAAATTAACCAGACATCTGGAAAATGCCAAAGTGTTTTAATTGCTTCGCAGAGTTGTATAATTTAAACAAATCGTTTCGTCTGAAAGCGGAGCCCTGAAAATTATAAAGCTTGGCAGTTTCTGGACTATTCCGGGATCAAGCCAGGTGTTGGGGTTAGTCCAGTTGTTGTAGCATCTTGCAACAATACTGTCACCATGAAAACCGAGCTGGTGAGCACATGTTTCGTTTGTGATAATTATTTCCGCGGCGATCCTTTCGCATTTTTCCAGTATGTAGGGATATCTGCCAGAGTAGTGCTTAAAATACCATACCGCCGGCCAGGCTTCACCTGCATTCATTAAGAAGTAAACCGTCTTATTCCCGCTTGATTTTAATGCGAGATCTCTGACTTCGTAGTTTGTTGGCAGATAAAGCCCGGGTTCAGCGTAGTTAATCGGGTTGATGAAGTTTATCGCGATGCAGCCATAGAGCAGGAAAAGAGCGGTTATGACTACCCCCTTTCTTCCCGCGGCTTTTGAAGCCAGTAGCAGCATGGGGAACTCGATATGAACAACAAGCCACGGTAGCTTTTCCTGCATGTAGCTGAAAAATGCCAGATTTGCGAAGAACAAATAGACGAAAAGCCTTGTGAATTCATCTCTTTCTTTACCACGGCAGAAATTGTAAATTGCAAATAAAGCAAGGACCAGAGCGGGAGCGTTGTAGAGGATAAGTAAAAGGAGGTAGTAGTAAGGAGGACCCTTTATTCTTTGTTCAACATGCTGACCATACCAGTAGCTCACAGCCTTTACCATGGGAAAGCTTTCGAAGCTGAGAATGTTGTCTCTCCAGAAAACTGAGAAAAGGGTGAGATAGATTGCGAAGAAGATCGCTGAAGCAATAAGTAGATCAGAGATCCTGATCTTTTTAATCACCAAGACTCCGTAAAGCACCATGAAAAATGCAAATACGTAGAAGGTTTCCTTCACCGCCGCAAAAAGAGCCATAAAGGTTGCAAATAA
>CAYSRI010000183.1:1434-2650 GCA_964433405.1 uncultured archaeon
TTGTCGAATTTTACCTCTTTCCAGCTCTTTTCGAATTCAAGGTAGCGTAAAAAGAAATAGAGCCCAAGAGATGTGAAGAGAAGAACGTAGACGTCTTCTCTGTAGAAGCGGGAGTAGTTAACAATTAGCGGAGAAATTGCGATGAATAGGGCTGCGATATAGGCTTTATTTCCGAGATATCTTTTGTAGAGAAAGATCGAGGCAACAAATAGAACTCCAAGCATTGCTGGAACTAATCTTAACGTGAACTCGCTCTCTCCAAGGGTTTTCAAAACCGGGGCGACAGTGTAATAGTGCAGCGGTCCATGGAAAGCGGGATCGTATTTGTAGCCTTCGGGAACTGTTACTACTATTGCAGCATGGGCACTTTCATCGAAAAAGAGCGGAGGAGCATCAAGAGCATAAATGCGGAGCAGAGTTGCAAGGATGATTATTGGAATTGCCTTGAAGAAGCAATCCCTCCAGGATACAACAGATTCCTTCCAGGCCATGAAAAAATGTATGGGATAAAAAAATTATTGTTACGATGCGAGTTCAAAGATCTTGTTGGAATAGTATGCTGGAATTACTTCTGTTTTCTGCGTTCCTGTGCAGACTCCGCTGTAGGTGCAACTGGTGGTGGAGGACCTTGTGCAAGTCACCTGGCCACACGTTGGAACTGGTAGTTGCGGGGGATTTGTGCACGGATTGTTATAGACCTCAAATTGTTCAAAGAAGACAAAACTATCCCCTCTTATTTCTGCCACTTTCGCAAGCCATGGACAGGTGTCGGGACTTGGGGAGAGAGTTAGAGCAGTGGAGAACAGCCCCCAGCCAGTGGTAAATGCCACTAGGGTGATCGTACGGGATCTGGCATATATGGTTATGGATTTTTCAGCTGTCTGGGCACATGAGTCTTTAACCACTGCTCTGAGAGTGTGTGTGCCTTCAGTCAAAGTGATCCCGATCCTGTCGGGAGATATCACCAGTGTACCGGATTGCTGCTGGATATCCGCTCCGAAGATGTACTGGTTATCAAGATACAGCTCCAGTCTATCAACGCGTTTATCGTCTGAGAAGGACACCACTAATGGAATTACAGTGCCAGGAACAAATTCTGCTCCTGCCAACGGCTCAACAAAGCTCACAGAAGGCTTTGAATTAGGACACGCTGGAGTTGGAGTTGGTGTTGGAGTTGGAGTTGGTGTTGGAGTTGGAGTTGGTGCAGGTGCTGAGC
>CAYSRI010000184.1:0-2622 GCA_964433405.1 uncultured archaeon
CGATGATATCCTTCGCTTCCTGAAAAGGGATGGGGTTAAGCTGACAGTTTGCGGCTTTCTGCCAGCATACGGGATTCTCTGCGATCAGGTCCCTCTTGAAAAAGACTTAAAGCTGCTAAAAACAATAAGCAATGCCATAACGGATGAAAAAATCAAACCGAAGGCGCTTTTCACGCTCGGCGTTGGGGACACCAGGCACGTCAGAAGAGCTGGAACTCCAGCCTTCTACTTTGGCCCAGGAGGCGGCGATCTGCACGGAGAGGATGAATTCGTGTACCTCTCCGAGCTCAGGACGGCTACAAAGATATACAAAAGGATAGTTGATAATTTCAGAATGTTCTGACTTCTCCCCTGATCACCTTATCCGTGAGCTTTGTCACGTTTCCTATCATCTCCTCTGCAATCTCCCGCACTCTGCGTTCAAGCTTGTCAATTGTGTAGCCTTTCTTCGGAATTATCTGAATGCTCAAAACCTTTGGATCGCTGATCGGCTTACCTATCTGGCTCAGAATTCTGACATAAATCTCTCTAATACCATCAACTTCTTCGTAGCACCTGTTGGCTATCATGTTCGAAAGGAGGTTGTAAAGCTTTCCAACGTGGTTTATCGGGTTTTTGCCGCTCGTTGCTTCCATGCTCATCGGCCTTCCCGGAGTTATCAGCCCGTTGCATCTATTTCCTCTTCCGACGTTTCCGTCATCACCGTTCTCAGCTGAAGTTCCCGTTACTGTTAGGTACACGCTCTGTCTCTCGTAGTTATCCGCCGTGTTAACGAAAACCTCGACCTCCTTTGAAGTGCACTCAGCCGATACATCCCTGAGAAACTCCACAACTTCGGTCTTAACCGCATCGTATTCGCTTATACTGTTAACAAACCTGTCCACCATCGCAACAGCTACCGTGAGCTTGATTTTGTCCTTCTCCCTGAGCCCCATTACCTTAACATCCTCACCAACAGCCGGAAGCTTTTTCCTTAACTCCTCGTAAATTCTCCTTTCTGCATTAAGCACAAGCTTCTCCGTATCGGAAAGTGGGGCAAATCCTATTCCGAAAGATGTATCGTTGGCCAACGGAATTTCCGTCTTCCTCCTGAAAACATCCTGCAGGTCCGCACTGCCTTCGCCCAAGCGAACGTCAAAGACCACATCAAGTTCCGGATCGAGGAACCTCATCGCTTTTCTGACGTAATCCTTAGCAGCCCTCAAAGCAACTTTGTCCGTCGGGATTGTATCCTCCCCGACCTTCTTGGTCGCCCTGCCAACAAGGATTATGTAAATGGGCTCTATAACTTCTCCCCCGCCAAATCTTGGCGAAGATTTTCCCGCAATTATCTGAGTTTCATCGGTATTGTGATGGAGCACAACACCAAAACGCTTCAGATATTCCTTGCAGAGTTCCCTGCTCATGCTCTCGGCAATTCCGTCTGCAAGGCTGTCGGGGTGCCCAATACCCTTTCTTTCAACTATCTCAACCTTCTGCTCGTCAATAGGAGTATGAATGAGCTCTTCAACAACTATGTTCGGCATTGAACCACCAGAATGCCTGAAATCAAATGTGAATATTAAAGTTTTGCCAACCGCTTGCCGATCAGGGACAGGTTTTTAGCGGACGACAGAATTATAATCTCCCAAAGTGAGGCTTCAGAGTGATCAATGCCGTATTCGATTTCGAAGCTGGAAGGATAAGAAGGATATACGCCTCAGCAGTTTATCCCTGCGAGCAGAAGGGGAACATTTTCTACGACTCGGAAATCGTTCCCAACTTGAAGTTAGCTGACGATATGCCAAAAAGTCTCGAATGCCTTCATTCAGTTGTTGCATTCAGACCTTCCCATATACTCATGTCCCGTGACATTCTTGGCGGGAAACCGCTCTACTACGATTCGGGCGGTATCTCTTCATTCAGCTCCTTCCTCGAGAACCCTATCGAGCTGAGACCCGGAGAATTGATAAAGATTGATTACGAAGGCAGAATTCTCGAGAGAAAAAGATACGAATTTGAGGAAGTCATTTCCAAAGAAGAAATGGATCCAAAGGAGTTAGAAAAGGAGATAATTCGGGAAATATCTTGTCTGAAGCCCAAAAACTGCTGCATAGCGTTCTCAGGCGGGCTGGATTCTGCGCTTCTGGCTTCTCTCTACGATCTCCCTCTGATTTCCGTGACTTCGAGCGAGAAGGAAGAGGAATGGATAAGAATGGTTGGAAAGGAGCTTTCAAGAGAAATAGAGGTATACAGAATCTCCGAAGAAGACATATGCAAGGCAATTCCCGAAGTTTCCAAGGTCATAGAAACTCAAGCCTTTTTGCAGCTCTCGATTGCAATTCCAATCCATTTTGCAATGAAATTCGCAAGAAATAATGGTTTCGATGAGATTATGTTCGGCCAGGGGGCCGATGAGCTTTTCGGGGGCTACAAGAGGTACGAAAAATACTCAGGAAGGGAACTGGAGAGGGTCATGCTGGAGGATCTAAAGAACATGGGGACGAGGAATCTGGTGAGGGACTGCAAGCTCTCATATCACAACGGAATAAAACTCATCCTTCCCTATCTGAGGTGGGGGGTAATAAGGAGATCGCTAAGCATTCCGGCCGATTTGAAAGTTGCTAGATTTGAGGGGAATGT
>CAYSRI010000185.1:0-2618 GCA_964433405.1 uncultured archaeon
CCCCCATTATTGGTCTTACCACATCTGTTAGAGTTGTCAATTCAAATATTGGCTTTGTTTCAACTATTCTCACATTTTTCAATGGAATTCTTAGCTCGCCCAATTTCTTTTCTACAGCTTTGCCCAAGTCTTTGTTGACGACTCCAACTTCTATCGTTTCTTTATCAATTTCTCTTATGTAAACTACTCCATCTAATTCAAATAGATCTCTAGCCTTCTCTTTTAAACCCTTGTCTGCTAAAGAACCTGTAAATGCCACTATCGATGTTACTATTATTAGTACAAACAATATTCTTGAAGCCGGCATAATACTTTTCGAATTCTTTAGATTTAAATATTTCGTTTTAATCGAGGGGCAAGTACTCTCGTTGAAGCGAGAAGCCCCTTGCGTAAGCGAGAGGGGTAGTTCACGGCTGTAGCCGGTGTCACAAGATTTGGCCCCCTCAACTCCTGCATTTTTACTGAGTGCACGACTTCAGACCTTTAGGGTTGGGTAATCTGAGATAAATTTTCTGTGGGGATTCCAGAAGAATCTTTAGGAGCACACGATTGCAGAAATCTTGGTTGTAACAATTTGGATGATTGGTATATAGAGTATAATAAAAAATCCCATATAACAGTTCCAGGAGACGTTTGGATAGATAATATATGATCCTTCTAAAGAGCATGATAACTTGGAGCTTCAAGAATAATAGTGCCGGAGATGACAATAGCTGAATCCAATGCTAAATAGATACAATAAAAATATTATAATATTATATAATATAAAACATTATACCTAGGCTGAATCTCAAAACTCTTAAAACCCCTTTTGTCCTTCAGATTTGCACGTTTCTCGGCTTTCCCTCCAGTAGCATATTAAAAAATCCATTTTATTGTGGGCTTGATCAGAAAAAGAAAGAATTTTAAAAAGTCCACCTAAGAGGTTTCTAATGAAGATCAGAGAGAAGACCCTGTTAACAGGGGTCACGGTGTTTATAATCCTTTTCCTGTCTCTGACCTATTTCGAATTAACAATAACTAGAGATAATCTTGAAAAAAGTTCAATGATAGTCTCCAACCAGAAAGAGCAATTCTTCAAAAAGATTCTGGAAAAATCTCTTGAAGATGTTGTATACTTGTGCAGAGACTGGGCCCTCAGGGATGATACCTACGAATTTGTCAGCAGCAAAAACCAGGAGTATATAAAATCAAATCTGAACGAAGAGACTTTCCGGAATGCAAGGATAAATCTCATGGTGATCTTTGACAGAGGAGGTGAGATAGTTTTCGCAAAATTCTATGATTCTGAGTGGTATGAGAGGGAAATCCCAGGAATTTTCCTGAGCGGGGAAATACTCGGCAAATCAGGATATCTTCTGTTTAATGAATCTTTTATATTGGTAAGCTCTGAGCCGATCTTAAGGAGCGATGGAAGCGGGGAACCGAACGGATATTTCTTGCTTGGCAGAATCCTGACAGGCGAGGAAATTGGTGAGATTGGGGAGACATTAGGTGTCAATATCAGCTTTGTCCCCTATGAAGTAAAAGAATTTTTCGGTAAAAAAGTTGTGAGCTCTCTTGAGCTCGAAGACCTGCTGGGAAAAAGGTTTTTTGTGAAAATGGAGCAGGAAAATCCCCTTTATACTTTTTATTTAAATAATCTGCTTTTATCCATTGGATTTCTCGGATTGGTCTCTTTTATTATGCTTTTTGCAATGATCTTGGTTTTGGACAGAGAACTCATCTCAAAGATCATGAAGCTGGAGAAATTCAAACAAACGGCTAGAGTTGTTGTCAGAATTGAGATCAAATGGAGCGAGGAGCTGGTAAATCTCGCAAATAGTATTAATTCGATGCTTGAGAGGATTGGAAAAGATGAGGAAGAACTGAGATTCTTGCTTAGAATTTTAAGACATGACCTTTCGAATGTCTTGACCAGTTCAATAACTTATCTCGAGCTGTGTGATGAAAAACCTGATTCTGAAATTCTTGAAAAGGCTAAAAAATCCATTGAACATGGTATTAATATAATTAAGGTTGTTAAACAACTCGAATCAAAGGAAAGCAAGGAATTCGATATTCAGAAGGTGATTGAAGACCTTGGCAGGGCTTATTCAGTCGAGGTGGAGATAAAAGGGGATGCAAGGGTTGTTGCTGATGATGGGATCTACACTATCTTCGGGAACTTAATCCAAAATGCGATCGAGCACGGCAAGGCAACCAAGATCCTTGTTGAAATAGAGAAGGGAGATAACATCGTTGTTAGGTTCTCGGATAACGGGAAAGGTTTTTCGGAGGAAGCGAAATCTAAGGTCTTCAGGGAAAGCTACAGCGAAAAAGGTTCGGGTTTTGGTTCGTTCATAGTCAAAAAGTTGATCGAAAAGTACGGAGGTAGCGTTGAATTGCAGGGAAAAAACACCATCGTACTACGGTTTCCTGCGCGTGGGAATCAACTGCCTCTCCCAGCAGTTTCTTCATAGAAGGTTTAAATATTGTTTAGTATAGAAACATATAGATGCCTGAAAGACTTTACACACTAAAAGAAGCAAAGAAACTCCTCGGAGTTACAACGTGGACTATTCAGCAGTGGGACAAGAAGGGCAAAATCAGGTGCGTTAGAACTGCTGGAGGAAGGA
>CAYSRI010000186.1:0-1728 GCA_964433405.1 uncultured archaeon
GTAGTCTTCTTTGGCAATCTTCTCGATTTCTTCTACTTTGGCGCGCTTGTGGGAAACAGATAAGCATCCTAGTTCCACGACACCATTACCCCCTTCAGCTTTTGAACTTTTTGAAAAAGTAGTGGAGGCTTCCGGCTAGACAAACATCACTCCCTTTAGTTCAGGGATAGGCGATGTTTTCCTTAGAACTTTCTCCACCGCTCGCATGAAGTCCATCATTGTTACCTTTATTCTCTCTTCCCTTATTGCAAACATCCCTGCTTCTGTGCAGATTGCTTTTATGTCTGCTCCGCTTGCGCCCTCAGTTAATCTGGACAATTCCTTGAAGTCAACATCTTCTGCTAGCTTCATCTTTTTAGAGTGGATCTTAAAGATTTGAATTCTGCCCTCATAGCTCGGCATTGGAACCTCTATTATTCTGTCAAACCTACCTGGCCGGAGTATCGCTGGATCAAGGATATCTATGCGGTTTGTAGCTCCAATAACCTTAACATCCCCTCTTGGATCAAATCCATCCAGTTCTGCGAGAAGTTGCATCATCGTCCGCTGAACTTCTCTATCTCCGCTTGTATCGCTACTCGTCCTCTTTGCTGCGATTGCATCGAGTTCGTCGATGAATATTATTGAAGGAGCTTTCTCCTTAGCAAGCTGGAAAACCTCTCTAACCAGCCTTGCACCTTCGCCGATGAATTTCTGTACAAACTCGCTTCCCACTACTCTGATAAACGTGGCCTTGGTCTGATTTGCCACGGCCTTGGCAAGCAGGGTCTTACCAGTGCCCGGGGGACCGTATAATAGAACACCTTTAGGTGGTTCAATCCCCACCTCCTTGAAGAGTTCTGGTTTAAGCATTGGCAGTTCGACAGCTTCTCTTATCTCTTCAATCTGCTGGTTTAACCCCCCGATGTCTGACTATGTAACTTCGGGTTTTTCTTCGATGTCAAAGCCGTATACCAATGGATCTTTTGAGGAAGGCAAAATATTTACTACTGCAAGGGTTTGCTGGTTTAAAGCAACCCTCGTGCCAGGTTTTAGCTCCTCTGGAGCTATATACTGAGATGCGTAAACAACAAACTTCGGTCCTGTTGAGCTTCTAACAACAACCCTTCCATCTTCAAGAACATCTGAGACAACTCCTACTAGTAATGGAGGTGATCTTAATCTTTCTATTTCGCTCCTGAGCCTTCTAACTTCTCTTTCATATCTCAATCTTTCACTTTCGATGAACCTTTTTTCATCTTCAAGTTTTCGACAAGCTTCTTCAGCCTTTCCATCAGATAGCTTAGGTCTTCTGACATCAAACCAACCTCTACCGGAAGCCTCCAAATAAATATATATCTCTTCTACTATATGAAGTTATTGTTTGGTGATCGTATGAATTGCGAGATCTGCGGAAAAGAATTGAAGGGTTTAGGAGTTAAAATTATTGTGGAAGGAACTGAACTGACGGTTTGCTCTTCATGCAAGCGTTATGGCAGTGAGAAAGTATCAACAGCATCTCAAGTTGGAGCAAAAAGGGTTGTCATAAAGAAAAAGAAGGTCAACACGGATATAGAGTTTAAGGATGAACTAGTAGATAATTACAATCAGATAATAAGGCAAGAGAGGGAGAAAAGAGGTTGGAGCCAAGAACAGCTTGCAAAGAAAATTCAAGAGAAAGAATCAATAATTAGAAAAATAGAAAACGCGGAAATAACACCTGATCCAGAACTGGTCGCTAAACTGGAA
>CAYSRI010000186.1:1738-2609 GCA_964433405.1 uncultured archaeon
TACTCTTGGAGACATTGTAGTCTTGAAAAAGAAGGAGAGATGAGTATGGCCATGTTCAGCTTCATTTACGTGACTGCAAGCTCAAAAGAAGAGGCTGAAAAAATTGCAAAACACCTCTTGGAGAAGAAACTAGTTGCTTGTGTCAACATATTTCCTATAAAATCTTATTTCTGGTGGGAAGGCAAGATCGAGGAGGCTGAAGAAGTTGGAATTATCCTTAAAACAAAAAATGAGAAGTTTTCCGAAATCAGGGAGGAGATAAAGAGAATACATAGCTACACGACTCCATGCATTTGTTCCTTTGTGGTTGATAAAGGATTGAGAGAATTTCTGGAATGGATCGATAAAACTGTTGAATGAAGGGCACATTAATAGAATACAGCGAGGAGAATTTCAGAATCCTTAGGGAAAAAAGAAAGCGAGCTAAAGAGTTGATGGAAGTTCTGGAGAACTCTGGACTGCACAGCATAGCTTATGGAAGCATCGCAAGGGGGGATGTAAATAGCAGAAGTGACGTGGATATCTTTATACCATATCAAGTCCCATCTTTTAAGGTAGAACTGGCTCTTGATGGTTTTGATGTGTTGGAAAAGAGGATTGTACAGGCTACTCCGAATTATGCCATAAAAGGTGAGATCGTAATCGATGAACAGACGACTATCAGTTTTCCACTCGTAAAGATGAAGGAAAGAGAACTTGAATTTTACAGGTTCGGTGGCTGTGTCAATTATGAGCAGTTACTGGAAGATCTTAGAGTTCCGGGGGTTGATAAAAGACTAAGTTTGATAATACCCAATGAAAAGGGGCATGTCGAAATTCCACTATCTGAAATCCACCCCAGTGTCGTTGCAAAGACTTTAGGAGTTTCGAT
>CAYSRI010000187.1:0-2524 GCA_964433405.1 uncultured archaeon
ACATATCGTTGTTACCCCTCCAAGGGTCTCTACTGCAGGCAAAGACTTAACGAGTGCATTTCTCTTTGCCATCTCTCTGACACCAAATGCAAGGGCTAAGGTGATCGTTGCTGGGAGTATCTCGGGAATAACAGCGACTGCAAAGCTTATTGCGGAAAGAAAAGAATATGCAATATCATAACCTCTATAGAATCCAATCAAAAAGATCGCTGACGAAATCAAAACGATCCCGATGGAAAGCTGCTTTGCAAAAACGCGCATCTTTGCGATCAAGGGGGTTTCAACACTCTCCTCCAAGCTCTTTCCAATCTTCCCCATCTCCGTCGTTTCACCCGTTGCTACAACTACAGCCTTCCCCCATCCCGAAGTAACAATTGTACCTGCATAAAGCATGCAGGTTCTCTCGGGGATTGTTGCATCTTCAGCAACTTTTTTGTTGTTTTTCTCTACAGGAAAAGACTCTCCTGTAAGAGCAGATTCGTCAACAGTTAGCTCTTTGCTTTCTATGATCCTCGAATCCGCCGGGACCTTCATTCCAGCCTCAACTATGATTATATCCCCTGGAACGATGAACTTTGAGTCTATTTCAACCAGAGTTCCATTTGAGATTACAAGAGCTTTGGGTATCAGGAATTTCCTTAACTCTTTCATAATGCTTTCTGCTTTCCATTCCTGGAAAAATCCGACTATTGCGCCGAGGACGACTATTGCGAATACTATTATAGCCTCAAGGTAGTGCTGAAGGTAGCTCAGGATTAGCATTGAGGCTATTAATACAAGCACTAGAGGGTTGCTGAACTGTTTGAAAAAAACAGCAAGTGGCTTTTTTTCTTTGACTCTTATCTCGTTTAAACCGTAAATCCTTAGCCTATTTTCCCTCTCTTCGGGACTGATCCCGTTCAGGTCTGTTTTTAGTTCCTTTAAAACGTCGCTAACTTCTAAAGCCCAAACATTCATTGATTTCCGCTCAACTTCTACTCATTTAAGCTTAACGATTTCGCAATCTCCTCTGTAATTTTCCTCGAAAATCCCTTCGAGTTCCCCGTTGCATACTATGCAATCTTCACGCTTTCGGATGTTGAACTCAAAGAAGCTCATAGTTTCGGCAGAAAGCCTAAAAATTTTCCCTTTCAAAGGCTCACCGTAGCCTGTTATCAGCTTTATCACTTCAAGAGCCTGAAGACAACCAAAAAGCCCGGCATTAGCCCCTATTATTGCTTTACCTGTTGTGGGAGGCATCTTCGGAAGATAGCATCGATAGCATGGGCTTCCAATAAAGGTCGAAACCTCCCCTTCAAATGCGTAGACTGCTGCATGAACAAAGGGTTTTTTGAGCAAAAAAGATGCGTCGTTCAATATAAACCTAACTCTAAAACTGTCCGGGCATCCAACAATGACATCGTATCTTTTTAAAAGCTCCAAAGCGTTATTAGGAGTCAGATCGAAGGGATAGGCGTTTACTTCAACTTCTGGATTTAGCCTTTCAACGAAGAGTTTCGCAGATTCTGCTTTGTTCATTCCTATATTCCCAGCATGAATTGTCTGCCGCTGTAGATTCGATTTTTCAACAACATCGCCGTCAACGATTCCAAGTCTTCCGATTCCAGCAGCTGCTAGGTACTGAATCGCGGCACTTCCGAGTCCGCCAGCACCTACGATCAGTGCAGACGACTTTGAAAGTTTTTTCTGCCCTTCTATTCCAAATATCTCGATTTGCCTTGAGTATCTCTCTGGATCAAACATCCAAATTTTTCACCTCTTTCGAATGTGATATTATGAATGTCTTCCTGCTCTCAACGTCCTCTCCCATCAGAATCCTGAAGAGTTCGTCTGCCCTCTTTGCATCTTCGATCTTCACCTGAAACATTATCCTTTTCTCCGGATCCATTGTAGTTTCCCACAACTGTTGAGGATTCATCTCTCCAAGACCCTTGTATCTCTGCACTTCCGCATTACCGACCTTTTCAAGCAATTTGTTCAACTCAAGCTCGTTATAAGCATAATAAGTTTTATTGCCCTTTTTAACACCGTATAGCGGTGGCTGTGCGATGAAAAGTCTTCCAGCCTCGATAAGTGGCCTCATGTGTCGATAAAAGAATGCCAACAACAGCGTCCGTATGTGCAGACCGTCAACGTCTGCATCGCTCATGATAATAACTCTGCTGTATCTCATCTTGCTGAGATCAAAGTTCTTATCAATTCCCGCACCTATTGCGGAGATTATGGCTTTGATTTCCTCATTTTTCAGTATCTTTATCATTCCTGCCTTTTCAACGTTTATGATCTTCCCTCTTATCGGCAAAATCGCCTGAAAACGCCTGTCTCTTGCCTGCTTTGCCGAACCTCCTGCACTTTCACCTTCTACGATAAACAATTCCCTTTCCTCTACGTTTTTCGACGAGCAATCCGCAAGTTTTCCTGGTAGCGTTATTGATGCTTCCTCCCTTCTCTTCACAAGCTCTTTAGCCCTTCTTGCCGCTTCTCTTGCCCTTTTTATTACTAACAATCTGTTTATTAAGCTCTC
>CAYSRI010000188.1:0-2522 GCA_964433405.1 uncultured archaeon
ATCGGCGTACTCACAGGAAAGGATGTAATAGATAGGATAATAGCACCAAGAAAGAGAGCAAAAATGGGAGATTTCAGCGGTGAAAAGGAGCAGACCCTTTCGATTATGGTTGAAAGTGTTATGAGTGCCCCTCCAATATGCGCAAAAGCAAATGACAGCGTCTCCGATGTGCTAGAAGTGATGGCAGAGAACAGAATTTCAAGCGTCGTTGTAGAGAGAGATGGAATTCCTGAAGGCATCTTGATGAAAAGAGACGCTCTGGAGTTTTTCCTGAAATCCCAAGAAAAGAAAGAACTGAGCGTACAGTTCGTAACACAGAACATAGCCCCGGACGAATTTGAAAGAGATGAAATCCTGAAAGACATAGAAAGGTTCATGAGGAAATACAAAGACTTTCTAAGTGAAGTTCACGTTTATATTTATCTGAAAAAGCAGAAAGTTCACTTTAGGGGGCTTCCGCTGATAACCGCGAAGATTAAGATTTGGAGTGCAAAAGGGCTTTTCATAGCAACCGGAGAGAGCTGGGGTATCGAGTATGCTGTACACGTCGCCTTGGAAAAGCTCGAACGGGAAGTGCAAAGAGAAAAAGAGTTAACTGAGGAGGGCAAGCTTGAAAAGGCTGTTTACGAATTCTTCGAATAATTTAGCCTTATTTTTATACTTTCCGCGTGATATCTCAGTCCCTCAGACTCTGCAAGCTTAACTACAGCATTTCCAAGCCTCTTAAGTGTTTCTGGAGTTAATTTCTGGAAAGTTATCGACTTCATGAAACTTTCGACTGTGAGACCGCTATACATCTTCGCGTAGCCCATTGTGGGAAGCACGTGATTTGTTCCTGCTGCATAGTCTCCCATAGCAACACCGGAGAAGTCACCCAAGAAAACGCTTCCAGCATTTTTAACCTTTGCAAGATATTTTTCTGCATTTCTGCAGAAAATCGATAAATGTTCTGGAGCAAATTCATTGGATATTTTAATCGCCTCATCCACGTCTTTTACGATTTTAAAAGCTATGTTAGGTCTATCAATTTTCTCGCAAACTATCCTCTTCACTTCGTTCGCGATCTTTTCGGAGGTTGTCAAAACGACTGCAACTGCAAGGGGATCATGTTCTAGCTGGGCAAGACAATCGTAGGCAATGAATTCAGCATTTGCTGAATCATCCGCAATGATTAGAATCTCCGAAGGACCTGCAGGCATGTCGATCGCAACGTCCTTGGAAACAATTAATTTCGCTGCAGTAACGTATGCGTTTCCAGGGCCAACTATCTTCTGGACCTTTGGGATACTCTCTGTACCGTAGGCCATCGCCGCTACAGCCTGAGCACCTCCAACAGAATAGATCTCGTCGAATCCTGCAATATCACATGCAACCAAGGTCAGCGGGTTTACCTTCCCATTGCTACTCGGGGGTGTGCATGCTATGAGCTTCTCCACACCAGCTATCTTGGCTGGGATGCCGGTCATCAGAGCTGTGGACGGATAACTAGCCCTACCACCTGGAATATAGGCTCCAACTCTTTCAAGAGGCGTGTAAATTTTACCCATAAAGCAGTCTTCGAATTGAATCTTGGTCTCTCTCTCAACACTTGTCAAGATGTGAAACCGCTCAATATTTTCTCTTGCAAGCTCAAGAGCGTCTATCAGTTCGTCTTCAACCGCTTCGTAAGCTGAATCTATTTCCTTCTTTTTGATTCTCAGTCTGGACAACTCAACATTATCAAAAAGTTTCTCGTACTTGAGCACTGCCTTGTCGCCGTTCAAACGAACGTCTTCAACTATGGGTCTGACCTTCTCGATGAATTCCCCAAAATTTATGCTCTTTCTTATGCTATCTGGATCCAGATCCATATTCTCCCCTCAGTCTGCCAAAAAAGTTATCAATAGATCCATATTTTAAAACAATTCTCATGTAAAGATCATCCAAAACCCTGCTGGATGCACCCCAAACGAGTTCTCGAGCACATTCAAAGTTTGGGCCCCAGTCAGCAATTCTTCTGGATTTCAAAACCTTTTCAAGGCTATCAACAAGGATCTTGCCTACTTCCTTTGCATCGGGTTTGAAGTCTATTTCATTTGTTATCCCCACAACCGGGCACAGGGGAATTTTGTACTCTCTGACTTCTCTGGACTTCAAAAATCCAACTACATCAATTTTATTTCTGTCTACTCCGAGCTCTTCCTCAAATTCTCTCAAAGCAGTTTCTACAACGTCTTCCCCTTCTTCCATCATACCTCCCGGAAACGCGATATGGCCAGCGTTTCTGGTTAAAGTTTCCCCCCGCTTTATCATCAAAATTTTTGGTTCTCTGCAATCCAAAATAGGGACTAGAACGGCAGCCATTACATTTCTGTCCAATTCTGGGCTGAGTATTTCTTTAAGCATTTTCTTAAGCACAAAAGCAAATTGTTTCCAAAATATATAAGATTTTAGATTGAGAGTTTAGGATTCGGCAAGGCAAAAAGATTTAAAATCCTAAGGGCTTAGGCGTAGAGAAGCGCACATAATACCACAAATAACGA
>CAYSRI010000189.1:0-2491 GCA_964433405.1 uncultured archaeon
CCCGAGAAGTTCCGCCAGCTGCTTTGAGTATTCGATTAACTTCAGCTTTTCCGTAACATTTTTGCCCTCATCTATCCCCACAGGGGATAAAAGGAAAAGAGTGCCGTTTATGGTCTCGAAAATCCCAACCCTCATGGGATAGTGCTTAACCCTCAGAACTTCCAGGAGCTGTGATGCCCTTGCAGTCCCCCTGACTATGGCATGGACTTCACCGCTTTCCACTAGCTTGAAGAGCTCTTTCTCGGTTCTTTCTCCCTGATCGACCACAACTGTTTCTGCAAAATCTGCGAGCTCAACTGCCTTCATTATTCTTTCTTCGCTTGTCTCATCAATCCTGTAGAGACCGATAGCGACCTTTTTTCTCCTTACTCTCTCTCTTATTTTCTCATGAAGGTACATAGTCACTTTGATTGCAAAGCTTCTGCAACTTTCTTTGCTAAGTTTTTGCAGCTGTTCAGACCTGCTTCGTCCCTTTTAACGGCTTCGAAGTCCTTCATGGATCCGACAAGCATTCCGCCGAATCTCATCGGAACGATCTTCATTTCATGCGTGAGCATCCACTGATGAATCTGTTCACAAACCATTTCCTGCCCTCCGTTTCTCACCTGCCCGACAGCGATCGCACCGCCGACCTTTCCTTTCAGCTTACCACGGATCATTATGCTTCTGTCAAACAGAGCTTTGAGCTGAGCCGAAACGCTCACGTAGTAAACAGGGGAGGCGACTATTATTGCATCAGCCAAAAGCATTCTCTCAAATATTCCCTTTGCATCGTCCTTTATTGGACATTCCTTTCCCTCCAAGCATTTCCCGCAGTGATTGCAGAACTTAACTTCCTTTTCGGAAAGCAATACAGTTTCAGTTTCGAATCCCATTGCCTTTAGCTCATTTAGGGTAAAATTCAACGCGAATTCTGTGTTTGCGCCCTTTCTCGGAGAACCACTAATTCCGAGCACCTTCATAGCTATTGCTTCGTTTCCGGATATATATATCCTTTCTCTTCCCATTCCTTATTCTGCAGGCGGAAAGAGACTACGATGCTTCTCACCACACTTGATGTGGGACTGCGAGCCACAAAATGCTCGTGGAGGGAGAAACTCTCAAAGAGGCGACTGCACGGACCAAGTTTTAGGGAACAGAAAATGGCGGCCGAGATAATCCTCCCATCCACATTTTGGACCAGTGAGCCATCTATCCTAGCAGCAACAATAAATTAAAATTCTGAAATATTTAATTTAATTTTAAGAGACCCCTGTCAGCGATCCGTGAAAACCAGCAAGTCTTATCAATTCAGCGGAAAGAAGGTGTTCATGAAAAAGAGTTTAGAGAAGCTTTTGGAAGAGCTCCACAAAATCAACCCCGATTTCAGGTTAATCTCAACGGAAAGCGTGGTAGTCTCGGAATGGGTTAGATGGAAATGCATGTTCGGGTGCAAGGCTTTTGGAAAGCATTTAAACTGTCCCCCTTTCGTTCCCCCCGTTGAAGAAACTAGAAAACTGCTCAAGTGCTACAAAACAGCAATTATCGCAAGATTCGAGGCTAAACCCGACTACTCGCAACCTTCCGAGCACATCCACCACTTTCTTATGGAAACTCTAAGAGAATTCTACGACAGAATGTTCGAAATGGAACGAGTGGCATATCTCTCGGGTTACTACAAGGCTTTTGCCCTATACGCTCTCCCCTGTCCTTACTGCGATCCATGCGTTGCGGAAAAGCTTGAAAACATTGACCAAGATCCGAAGCGCTATTGTAAGTTTCCTCACAAAGTTAGACCAGCAATGGAGAGTTTAGGAATCGATGTTTTTCAAACCGTAAGGAATGCAGGCTATGATTTAGACGTTCTCACTTCCCCAAATGATAAGATCCTGTTTTACGGGCTCTTACTGCTTGAATAGGGTGGTAAATTGGACGAGCACGTGATGGAGCTACTCGGAAAGTCCAAGGCCGTTGTTAGGGGAGGCAAAATCGTGGAAGTTACGGAACCAAAGGTCATTTACTGTCCCCTTTTCAAGAAGCTCTACGGAATGGAAAAGATAACGAAGGAAGAAGTCGAGAGAAACCTGCGTTACAGGATGGAGAATTTCGGATTGTTCACGGCAAATAGAAAAATTCTGGAGGAGAGAACGTTCGCAACTTTCGGAGCTTCTGAGATCTTCTTCAGCTGCCTAAAAAGCGGTTTTCTAGATGCAGTAGTAATCGCAGCAGATTGCGCAGGAACTGTTGTTACATCAAATCCAAAGCTCGTACAGGGGCTTGGCGGTAGGATCTCGGGACTTATCAGAACTTCTCCAATTCCTGAAGTGATCGAAAGAATAGAAAAAGAGGGAGGGTTCGTTGTTAGCAAAAATGCCGAAATAAATCAGATTGAAGGTGTACTCTCAGCCGTTGATAAGGGCTTTAAAAAGATTGGGGTCACGTTAACCACGCCCGAGGAGGCAAAAGCCTGCGCGGAGATCGAAAAAAACAGAGATGTGAAAATTCTGAAATT
>CAYSRI010000190.1:0-2486 GCA_964433405.1 uncultured archaeon
AGTACGCCCATCACACTCAATGAAAGGTTTATGAATTATAAAATATTGTCGGTTTCTCTATTCAATCCTGTCAAAGTCGTCCTCAAACCTCTCTATGTCATCCTCCTCCAAATAGTCCCCAATCTGCACCTCAATTATTTCCAGCGGTATTTTTCCGGGGTTTTCTATTCTGTGGATTGAACCTGCAGGGACGAAGGTGCTTTCTCCCTTCCTCAGCAGTATTTCCTTACCATCAACAACAATCCTGGCAGTGCCGTTAACAACAATCCAGTGCTCGCTGCGATGGTAGTGTCTCTGCAAGCTCAGCCTTCTGCCGGGTTTGACCGTGATTCTTTTTATCTTGTAGTTGTTCTCCTCAAGAACAGTATAGCTGCCCCACGGCCTGAAGGCCGTTCTGTGGACGGTAGCTCTCCTGTCGTTTTTGCCTTTGAGGATGTTGTAGAGTTCCTTTACCTTCTCAGCGCTTCCTCTCTTCGCCACGAGTAACGCATCGTCCGTATCGATAACCAGCAAATCATCAACGTCAATGAGTGCCGTTAACCTCTCCGCAATCACAAGATTCCTTTCTGAATCGATTGCCATAACCTCCTTGCCAAAAACAGCATTGCCGCTCTCATCCTTCTCCATATATTCGTAGATTGCATCGAAACTTCCCATATCACTCCATTCTACACCAATCGGCACGACTGCAACCCTCTCAGACTTCTCAAGGATGCCATAGTCAACCGAAATTTCCGGTATGTCAGCGTATGCCTCAACCCCTCTGTCGAACAGGACTAACATTTCAGGAGTATGCTTTTCCACTTCCTCCTTAAAAACAGCACTGTCAAATAGAAACATGCCACTGTTCCAAAAGCAGCCTTCTCTAATAAGACGCTCTGCCGTTTCAACGTCCGGCTTCTCATGGAATTCCTCAACCCTGAATGCACCGTCCAAATTTTCTCCCGGCCTGATGTATCCGTATCCGGGATGAGGTTTTCTCGGCTTCACTCCAAAGGTGATTAAAAATCGATTGCTGAGCTTTTCAGCTATTTTGAATGCTTTGAAATACTCCTCATTAACCCCCACAACATGGTCCGAAGGCAGAATGGCGAACTTTCCCTCCCCTGCAACCATCATCGCATAGCAGATTGCTGGTAATGTATTCTTGCCTTCAGGTTCCAGCAGTATGTTCTCCTGCGGAATTTTTATGCCCAAATCGTCAAGGTCGTCACAAACTCTAAACCTGTACTCCTCGTTGGTAACCACGTATACATCCTCTGGCTCAGAAAATACCAATGCCCTTCTGACGGTCTTCTGAAAAAGTGATTCTCCAAATAGTCTCAAAAACTGCTTCGGCATAGCTTCCCTGCTGAGTGGTCAAAGCCTTGTGCCCTTTCCCCCAGCGAGTATTATGGTTTTCATTGTGTCTGGTTTATTGTTCTGAAAATAATTTTTTCTGAGGGTCAATTCCTTAATTGAGTAAAAAAGAAAAATCATCTCCACCAGTAATAACGTGGAAGTTGTGTTTGTCTATGATGCTGTTTACCCGTGGGTAAAAGGTGGTGTCGAGAAGAGGCTTTACGAGATAGGTAAAAGGCTTTCTGAAAGGGGTTTCAGAATTAAATGGCTCTGCGCTGGATGGTGGGGTAAAAAACGAAGAAATCTCGAAGGAATTGAGCTTATACCCGTTTGCGGTCCTCTTAAGCTCTATTCAGGTGACAGGAGAAGTGTCAGATCGGCAATTGCATTTGCTGTGAATTTGGTCAGACATGCAAAAATGGATGCCGACATTGTGGACTGCCAGGTCTTTCCCTACTTTTCAGTTTTCCCGTTTGTAATGAAAAAGAATCTGGTGCTCACGTGGCATGAATACTGGGGAGACTACTGGAAGGATTACATGGGCTATGCAGGAATAATTGGCAAGCACATCGAGCGATACCTGGCATCTCTCGACAGAAAGATGGTTGCAGTTTCCGAAACAACAGCCAAAAACCTCCTAAACCTCGGAGTGAAAGAAGTCCGGATCATACCCAACGGAATAGACTTCGAATTCATCAGGAGTGTTGAAAGCACTGGAGAGATTGCGGACATCGTTTTTGCGGGCAGGTTGATAAAGGAGAAGGGCGCTGATCTGCTTATTGAGGCGATGAAGCTCCTTCCAGATTATAGCTGTCTGATTATCGGCGAAGGGCCTGAGAAGGCAAAACTGGTTGGTTCTGCACCTAAAAACGTGAGATTTTCAGGTTTTATGGATTACAAGGAGCTTATTTCAACTTTAAAGGGCTCAAAGGTCTTTGCCCTTCCTTCGAGAAGGGAAGGGTTCGGAATTGCCGCACTCGAAGCCAACGCATGTGGAATACCCGTCGTTACGATATCCCATCCAATGAATGCGGTTGTGGAAATTGCTGAAGAAACAGGGTTTATTGCCGAACCCACCGCTGAGGATCTTGCAGAAAAAATTAAATTTGCAATAGAATCGAGGAGAAAGATGAGGGAGAAATGCA
>CAYSRI010000191.1:0-2411 GCA_964433405.1 uncultured archaeon
CGTCGTGGCTATGGCCGTGGAATTCAATGTGTGGACAAAACCCTTGCTAGGCATCCCCTTTTTCTCAGCAAACCTTATGTTTAGCCTGTAGCTTTGCCAATCCGTGCAGTTGCTGCATGAAACCATTTCTCTGTAAGTAGCCTGAGATGGCATCCAGGCCTCGAGATCATATTTCTTAGCCGCCACTATTCCAAGATCTCCTGTGCAGATATTCACTACCCTGTAAGGTATACCCAGACCTTGCCAGAGTTTTTCAGCATTCTCTAAAAGCTTCTCATGCCACTCCCAGCTATCCTCGGGCAAACAGAAAACAAACTGCTCTACTTTGTTGAACTGATGAACTCGGAAGATTCCCTTTGTGTCTTTTCCGTGCGCTCCGGCCTCTTTTCTAAAGCAGGGGCTGACGCCAGCGTAGAGCATTGGAAGCTCGTTTTCTTCAAGTGTTTCGTTCATGTGCATCGCCGCAATCGCATGCTCACTTGTTGCAATTAGGTGTAGATCTTCACCCTCGATTTTGTAAATTACATCTTCGAAATCGCTGAAAGCTGTTACACCGGCATAAGCTTCTTTTTTCAGCATGAATGGAGGTAGGAGAATTTTAAATCCCTTTTTGGATAAGTAGTCTAGGGCGTAAAGTGTTAATGCAAAGTCCAGCCATAAAAGATCGCTAAGCAGAAAATAAAATCTCGAACCTGCGATTTTTGCCGCTCTTCCAATGTCTGCCCACCCGAAAAGCTCAACTGCATCTGCATGGCCCACCGGCTTGAAGTCCGTGACTTCGTATTCAGCCATTCCATTGGTGATATTCAGGAAATGGTCAACATCCTCGAAATATACCTTCGCTTTTCCCCAATAGCGTACAGGAACGTTATCCCTATCATCCTTGCCAACAGGAACGCTTTCGTGAATTATGTTTGGAATTGATAGAAGAACCTTTTCCAGTTCAGTTTCGAGTTTTTTCAGTTCTTCTTCCGCTTTCTTTACTTCGTCACTGATCCTTTTTGCCTCCTCAATAAGCTTTGGATCTCTATTTTCCTTTAACTGTTTGGAAAGCTCATTTCTCCTTTTTCTAAGCGCGTTTGTCTCTTTAAGCTTTTCTCTCCAGGTTTTGTCAAGTTCTACTGCCTTTTCTACGATTCCGACGTCCATTCCTCGCCTTCTTTGGGATTCATAAAGAATGTTTGGATTCTCTCTCAGGGCTTTGAGTATGCTCCACATCGAACAAGCTTTGGTATTACGGTTATAAAAATGCACCGAATAACATGGCGGCAAAGACAGCTGAAAGTGTTATGCTTGCTAGCTTGTACATTCTTTTAGCCTCTTCCTTTTTCGGAGATCTGTAGAATTTGATAACTTTCGTAAGGTAAATCAAAATTGCCGGAACTGCAATAGCCAAGTAAACTGGTGATAAAGGCATTGAGAAATATATGGCGATCGAAAGAAGAAGCATCAAGAAAGTTGCAAAGGCTATTGCTATCGATGTTTTCTTCATTCCAACTACAACAGGTAGCATGGGAATTCCAGCTTTTCTGTAATCTTCTTCGTAGTACATTGCAATGAACCATATATGTGATGGAATCCATAGAAGCACAATGCCCGCAATCAAAAATCCAGGCAAGCTGAAACCTTTAACCGCAACCCATCCAGCTAAGGCAGGCATTGCACCAGCGATTCCCCCAAGAATAATAGAGTAGGGACTTTTTCTTTTCAAAATCACGGTATAAACGAGAATATCGAAAATCAAACCCAAAAGGAGTACAAATGCAAATTCAATGCTCACATGTACGGCCAAAAAGAAGCCTGAAATGAAAAGGAGTGATCCATAAATCGCACAAGCCTTCGGGCTAAGTTCTCCTGATGGAACTGGCCTCTTGTGTGTTCTCATCATCAACGCATCTATGTCTCGGTCTATCCACATGTTCAGAGCAGTTGTACCTGAAATCGTCAAAAAAGTTGCAAAAAAGCACAAAAGCAAACTTTCTCTGCCACCTGCAACTGCGAAGCTCACTAGGAACGTTGTCATCAGCAACAAAGTTTGCTTAGGCTTGATCACTTCAAGCAATGATCTTGGATTCACGTTTCGAAATAACCTTTTGAATAAAAATACTTTTCAGAATTTTATTCCCAGAAGAGATTATCCCAGAAAAGATGCCAAAATTAAAATATGAAATTGTTTGAAATTAGCTTCTAAACTTTTGTAGTTTCTTCAACAGTTCAAGGTCTCCTTGGGCGTCTCCGGCACAAGTTGCGATGATCCCATCCACTATACCCTCAAAGTTCGGGGCAACCTTTTCGACTTCTTCCATTTTGGCAGTAGTGGGCCAACCTATTGTCTTCAGGATCTCGGCATTCTTTGGTGTACCGACAAGGAAGTAGGCATATATTGGTTTTTTCAACTTTTTGCATTCCTT
>CAYSRI010000192.1:0-2369 GCA_964433405.1 uncultured archaeon
CTCCACCGATTATCTTCGTCTTTTCCCCCTCTTCCAAGATTTCCTCTGCAAACTCAGTTAAAGGCTTTATACCTTCTACTCCAAACTTTATTCTCTTATACTCTCCCTTGAGCCATTTTTCAAGCACCTTTGCCACACCATCTGCGCAACTTGTTATGACCTCACCGTTGTCGAAGCCTATTGACGGGCAGCGGATTCCCTTTAACTGCTTGATAAGAACCTCGGGATTGATCCAGCTCCGTAAAGCCACGCTTAAAAGTCTGCCAATTGCCTCTGTTTGCGATGCAGAACATCCTCCGCTTTTTCCGAGCTGAACAAATACCTCTGCTATGCCCTCGCTGTCCTCATTTATGGTGACGTAAAGCGATCCACATCCCGTTCTCGTCTCTATTGTTCTACCCTCAGTAACTCTCGGCCTCGGGCGAGGCTCGATGAATTTGGAAGGTCTTCTTATCTTCTCCTTCTCCTTTTCAGCTTTCTTGAGCATCAAAACCTGTTCCTCTCTGCTACCATCTCTGTAGACAGTTATACCCTTGCACTTGAGCTCATAGGCAAGAAGGAACGCCTTCTCAACGTCAAGCCGGCTTGCAGAATTTGGCAGGTTTATGGTTTTGCTGACCGCATTGTCTGTGAACTTCTGGAATGCTGCCTGCATTCTGACGTGCCATTCTGGAGCAATCTCAAGTGCACATTTGAAGACTCTCTTCATGTCTTCGGGAAGATCAAGCTTCTGAATGCTTCCCGTTTCCGCAATTTTCTCGATCAGCTTCTCGTTATAAAGTCCCCTCTCCTTTAAGGCGTTTTCAAAAATCCAGTTAACCTCGAAAAATTCTTCTCCGTCAAGAATGTTCGCCCTTTTGTACGCCAAAGCAAAAACAGGCTCTATGCCACTGCTGCAGTTAGCTATTATGCTGATTGTGCCTGTAGGAGCAATCGTGGTCGTTGTGGCGTTTCTCATCTTTAAACCTCTTTTCTCCCAAACGCTCCCCTTCCAGTTCGGAAAAACTCCTCTCTCCTCTGCCAGAGCCTGCGAAGCCCTGTGAGATTCATCCTGGATGAATTTCATGACTTTTTCCGCAAGAGCTATCGCTTTCTCACTATCGTAAGGAACTCCGAGAAGGAAGAGAGCGTCAGCCCATCCCATTACACCCAAACCGACCTTTCTGTTGGCCTTGGTCATTTTTTCTATTTCCGGGATCGGATAGCTGTTTACGTCGATAACGTTGTCGAGGAACCTCGTGCAAATCCAGACTACCTCTTTCAGCCTTTTCCAGTCGAATTCATTGCCCTCCACGAATTTTGCAAGGTTTATGCTCCCGAGATTGCATGACTCGTAGGGAAGCAGTGGTTGCTCACCGCAGGGATTAGTTGCCTCAATCATCCCGACATGAGGCGTGGGGTTGTGGCGATTAACTTCGTCGATAAAAACAATCCCAGGTTCGCCATTTCTCCAAGCTCCCTCGACTATCAGATTAAAGATCTTTCGCGCTGAAACCCTCTGCACGACTTCTCCCGTCCTGGGATTAATGAGCTCATAATCCTCATCTTTCTTAAGGGCAGACATGAATTTATCAGTAACAGCAACGCTTATGTTAAAGTTTCTGAGCACCCCCTCCTCCCATTTTGCCTTTATGAACTCTTCTATGTCTGGGTGGTCGCAGCGGAGGATCCCCATGTTCGCGCCTCTCCTTCGCCCTCCCTGCTTGATCTGCTCAGTGGCGGAGTCGAAGATCTTCATGAAACTCACGGGTCCGCTTGCAACACCCATTGTACTTTTTACAAGATCCCCTTTTGGTCTAAGCCTTGAAAAACTGAAGCCAGTTCCACCTCCACTTTTTTGAACCTTTGCCATATCCCAGAGAGCTTTAAAGATTCCATCTATGCTGTCTTCAATTGGTAAAACAAAACATGCTGACAACTGCCCCAGAGGTGTTCCTGCATTCATCAGCGTAGGAGAATTTGGCATAAATTCCTGATTCCACATCAAATCGAAAAATTTCTTGGCCCAAGGCTTGGGGTCTCCTCCATAGTTCTCCTCAGCACTCGCAACTGCATTAGCTACTCTCCAGCACATCTGTTCTGGAGTCTCGATAACCTCTCCTTTTTCATTTTTGAGCAAATATCTCTTCCTAAGCACAGTTTCAGCAGTTTTTCCAATAATCATCAAACCACCAGAAATTAGTTTTCTCCTTCCAAAAAAAGCTTACGACAGAGTTGCGATTGAAGCCACTGAAAAACGGATTTTGCATATAAAATTAACTTTACTTGAAAACAAGTATTTTTGAATTTCATTCGAAGTCTTCAATCAACTTCTGTGAAAGCCTTTCAACAGTTTTCCATTTCCTTCTAACGAAAGGAGGAATTTCTTT
>CAYSRI010000193.1:0-2352 GCA_964433405.1 uncultured archaeon
ACCCGCGACCTGGTGATTACGAGTCACCCGCTCTTCCAGCTGAGCCACGGCGGCACCTTTATGCTGTTACACTCTCATTTTTTAAGCCTTCCGCTGATCCATGATTTTCGATTTCAAAAGGTTTTATATACTCTGGGCGGAATTCAACTCATGGCGAGATTCCCGGAGGCGGAGGCAAGACTGTTCAACGTAAAGATCTGCATGCGGTGCAACGCAAGGAATCCGATAAAGGCTGAAACCTGCAGGAAATGCGGCTACCGCGGTCTGAGACCGAAGTCTAAGGAGAGGAAAGGCAAGTAATCAATCACACGGGAAGTATCTGACCTCAATTCCAGCTTCTTGAAGCAGTTTAAGTCCATTTTTGTCCGCATATTCCTTGCCGTAGACCACACATTTTATTCCAGCATTTATTATAATCTTTGCACATGTTATACATGGGCAATGCGTCGAGTAAAGAGTAGCGCCATCCACACTTATCCCAAACTTAGCTGCCTGAAGAATTGCATTCTGCTCGGCATGTACTCCCCTGCAGAGCTCCTGTCTTTCACCGCTCGGAACCTGCAGCCTGTCCCTCATGCAGCCAACCTCTTCGCAATGCGGCAAATTCGATGGTGCTCCGTTGTAGCCAGTCGCCAGAATTCGCTTGTCCTTCACAATCACGGCCCCGACTCTCTGCCTGAGACATGTGGAACGCTTTGAAACAACTTTTGCAATTTCCATAAAATATTCATCAAGTGTGGGTCTCATTTTCAGACACCCAGAAGCTTTCTTGCGTTCTCAAAGCAGACCTTTTTAGCCTCATCCCCCAGAATCTTTGCAGTCTGTGCAACGGTGTCAATAATTCCGTGTCCAAAACCCGCATCGCTGTTCAAAATGCATCTGTCCGCTCCAATCTCCTCCACAATCTTAGCAGCTTCTTCAGGGCTCAGCTTTCCCTGCTGAACTGTCAATCCGATCCAAAAACCGCTTTTTGTTACAATATCCAGGTTATCATAACTAACGTGGTCGATCACCGCAAGATCCTCTGGAAATTCTGCATCTTTCAGGATTTCCAGTGTTTTTTCCGTCACCTCTCTTTTGTTTCTGGTGGGTGTGTGGATTATGCACGGAATGTCCTTTGCAATCGCAATCTCAATCTGCCTCCTGAAAACTTCTCTCTCAATATCGTTGGCGTTTTCGAGTCCTATTTCGCCAAGTGCTATCCATTCATTTGCCTCAAGGTACTCTATAACGGTTCCGTAGTCAGGAGGTATGCATCTAGGGTGAATTCCCACCGCGGGGAACATTTTAATGTTTGCCAGAGAACAGCGAAAGCTCTCGAATTCTTCAAGTCTTCTGAACTCATCAATCAGTGTCTGTGGAAAAAGAGGCCTTATAGGGTAGAAACTCAAGCTGCAAGTCTCAGATACTCCGCTTTCACGCAGCTTGAACAAATCTGAAAGCCCCAATCCTGCGGTATGGACATGTGGATCGAAGAGCATAATGGGAATTGAATCGGGAAAATAAATAGATCGGTTTTCACGTGAACTACCTCTAGCTCACGTAAGGAGCTTCAGATTCATTGAGAGAACTTGCCCCTCGATCACCCTTCTGTGGCTAATCACAAGTAGTAGAGGTTCTATCGACGAGTATTTGGCTCACAGCCCAACATTTAGGATGTTTAAGCTGACATTGCAGTCTGTGTCACCTTTCGGAAGGAGAATCAGCCGCAGCAGTAAGTTAAAAAGTTTTAAATCATGAAGATCGATTTCCATGCATGGGAGCTGATATTGGCGATCTGCTCGAAAGGGAAGAGGTTGAGCTTAGCTATTTTTCGGGCAGGAGGATTGCAATTGATGCATTCAACACACTCTATCAGTTTATTTCCACAATCAGACAGCCAGATGGCACACCTTTGAAGGATTCTCAGGGGAGAATCACCTCGCACCTCTCAGGAATACTCTATAGGGTAACAAACATGGTCGAGCTCGGGATCAGGCCCATATTTGTTTTTGATGGAGAACCGCCAAACTTCAAAAAGGCGGAGATAGAGGAGAGAAAGAAAAGAAGGTCTGAAGCCGAAGAGAAGTGGATTGAAGCCGTTGAAAGCGGCGAGGAATACGCGAAAAAGTACGCACAAGCTTCTGCGCGGGTTGATGAGTACATAGTGGAGAGCTCAAAGAGACTTCTCGGTTACATGGGTATTCCAACTGTTCAGGCACCGAGCGAGGGGGAGGCCCAGGCGGCCCATATGGTCAGGAAAGGTGATGCAGACTTTGCCGGAAGTCAGGATTACGATTCGCTGCTTTTTGGCACCCCAAGACTAGCGAGAAATCTGGCAATAACGGGAAAAAGAAAGCTTCCGGGAAAGAA
>CAYSRI010000194.1:0-2346 GCA_964433405.1 uncultured archaeon
GGGCTTTCAGGAGTCTGTCGAGGGCTCCTGGATTGAGTCTCGTTTCGAACATCAGCTCCGAGAATCGTTTTGGACTTTGGTTCAGAATGCTTATTATATTGCTGACACCGTTCCTTGATATAACTTTAAGAATTCTTTGAGATAGCTGGTTCTCGGTACTCCTGAACAGCCTTTCAACTGAGATCAAGGGGATCACCTCGTTCTAGTCTAATATAAACTTTCGTCATTCTTTCCCTCTTATCATACTCATTACTCTCATGTTATAGATTTGCGGCTATTGGTACTATATAAGTCTTACTCTATCTATCTCTCCTGCTGTATCCCCCTTCGGAAGGGAATTGACAGACAGAAGAATGTTGCAAGGAATATTTGGAATAGATTCCTCAAAGATGTGGGATCTGGATTCACCCCAAGTGGAGCCTACCGAAATATCATATAGGCCATTATAGAAAGCTTTACACAATGAAAGAGGCCTCGAGAATTCTCGGAGTTCATATCAGGACTATAGAGGACTATGCAATCAGGAAAGGATACGAAATAGAAGTTCTTAAGGTAGGCCAATGATTTGCCTCCGATGAACTCGAGAGGAGAGCTGAGCCCGATGAACCCAAGACCTTTTGTATAGGGAGCTCAAGAAGTTTGAACTTGGGCTCCATGTAATTCATACTAAAAATAAAAATTATTTAGATTTTCCTATTAAGAAACTCGATCACCCAAAAAGCAACCCGAACAGCAAGCTAGGACTAGTTGAATTGTTATACAGCATTTCAGGTGTGTAGCCTGCAGAAGATACCCCGCTGAACAAGGGGATTAGAGTCATCAGAAATCGATTGCTGAGATCAGCATTGGAAACACCTGCAGAGCCACAATTGCCAAACTGCCCCCAATCGTGAACATGGCTGTAAACACTTGCAAAACTCCGAAAACCATCGAGAACATTAGAAATCCGACGGAAGACACCACTGCCATCACTCCAAATATTGCTGACATCACTCCAAATATTGCAATTATCACAGATAGCACCATGGGTACTCACCTCCTCTTTTTTAGTCAACACCTCTTGCTCGCGCCAGGGCTTCTCGCTTCATTGAGAGAACTTGCCCCTTACCTTCCGATAAGGAATCACGAGGGGTAGAGGTTCTCTCAGCGAGCATTCTTTGCTTGCTGAGCATAATAATTATAATCATGTCATAGTTAATAAATTTTTCCCGTATAATAAATTCTGTGAGTTATTTAGTATCACAGCTGATCCGGCGTTAACTTCAATAACACCCTCATCTTCCCTTCTCGCACAGCTTCAATGAGGACTTTCGGGCGAACGGAAAACTCCCTAATCCTTGAGCATATTCAAGCAGGCGATAGCCGCGTGTCTTGCATTTCAAAAGCCTGTGTGAATTCGGAGCTAAATTTTCCCCATACTAGACGCAGGCCTGAAATTCCCTTAAGATTGACATATAACACGGGCAAGCCTTCAAGCTGTGCCCTGTATTCGACATAAAGTTTACAGTATGTGCAAGCAGTTTTCAAGCCCCATATTAAAAAGCTCTTCACCCAAAAATGGAGCACGAAAAGCAAAATTGCTAGAATGTTGAGGTTTATTTCTAGGAACGCTAAAGTTTTTATCCAAATTTATTGTCTCTTTCTGTATACTTTCTCCGTGAGATTTACACATTCAAAAAGGTTCGTATTCAAGCTTTCAGACTTTCCAATTATCAAATATCCCCAGGGCTTCAGGGCTGACCAGAAATCATTCAAAATTTTCGCCTTCTGCATATCGTTGAAGTATATCATAACATTCCTGCAGAAAACCGCATCAAAATGCTTCGAAACAGGCGGCTCAGAAGTGAGGTCGTGGTGTTTAAACTTTATTTTTTGCTTCAGAAAGCTTTTTACGTAATATTTTCCATCCTTTTCCTCAAAATACTTTTTCAGTAGTTCAGGGTTCAAATTCTTGAGTTGTTTTGCTTCGTAGCACCCATTTCTTGCTTTCTGAAGAGCATCTTCATCGATGTCCGTAGCATAAAGGCTGAAGTTCACACCAGCTTCGTTTGCCAGAATTCCAATTGTATAAGCCTCTTCTCCGCTCGCACATCCAGCACTCCAGACTCTGAGCGTTTTTGTTTTCGCAGCCAGTTCAGGAATTATCTTCTCTGCGAAAAATTTGAAAGGAGTCACGTCACGCATGAAATCCGTGACATTGATCGCAATGGTATTTATCAGCTCTCTAACCTCATTCTCATTATTTTTCAGAAAACGGTAATACTCCTCAAAGCTGTTGAACCCAGCTATATTCATTCTCAGCTCAATCCTTCTTTGCAGATAGTTTCTTCTGTACATCTGAAGTTT
>CAYSRI010000195.1:0-2323 GCA_964433405.1 uncultured archaeon
TTGTGTCTTCTGGAGCGCTTATCTGCACCTCCACTATCCTGCTTTCCCCGGGATATAAAATAAAATCCCGTGATTCCAGTCCTAAATTAGGGCTATCAGAGGAGACTATGTAGTAGTATGGATAAGATCCGCCGTTCCTGAGTTCGATCTGTCTTGAAAATTTCTCCCCCGGTAGAACCCATTCTTCCCTAAGACCACCAGCAGAGGTGGTTCCGTAGCTTATTTCCTTCTTTTCAAATGCCATGACGTTTGCAAGGGAGAATACGGCTATTATCAGGAGGGAAGAGGCAATGAAAATCGTTGAAATTTTTATTCGCAGGTATTTCTTTCCCTTCCTCTTCTCTCTCCCGCTGAGGAGCAAAAGTCCGCCAGCGGCAAGCATGAAGAAAATGATGAACTTGTTCTGTCCGAAGACATTTTCAGCAATTTCAACTCCGCTTCCAAGCTGGATGTTCACGGGATCTCCATCGATACTCAATATCTTGCCAATAATCTCAGACTCCAGTACAGCTGGCCTTCCAGAAAACTGGTCTGTAGCAACGTTTGCGTCTCCCTTGGTTATGAAGCCATTTTCAGTTTCTTTCACTATTCTATGGCATATCCAGCTTCCTTTCGAGTTGAAAACAATTATATCCCCCTCGTTAAAATTCCTGTCAAAGACATTTATAAAAACGAGGTCGTTCTTTTGCAATGTCGGACTCATGCTGTCCGACTTTATGTATGCAATGAGTAGAGGAGCGTTAAGGATGAGACTAACTACAGATAGCAGAACAAAAAATGAAAAAATTAGTAATGCTAACTTTCCTAGCATTTTTACACTCCACAATTGCCCGAGTGCGCAACAACGTTTATCTGGCCGTCAACAGTTCTGCCAGCCGCGTAACCATTTGTTGTGATCACAAAGCCAACTTCTGTGTAATCTCCGCCTTCAACGAACATGTTTATCGTTGTAGCCGCATTTGCCGGGCTCGTGTGGCCGTTCACATCGTCAGGCGAGTAGAGCTTCAGAACCGCTGCAGCACCTCCGCTAACAGAAACCTGCACACAGATTCCGTTTTCGTATCCGCTGTCATTGGGCCAGAGGTCGTTTGAGACCTTGAACACTTTGTCGAAGGCATAAGTCGAGTTGGGACTGACACCCTTGCCACCGCCCGGATAGTTCGGGTTGTATTGGGAGAAGTCGAAGTATATCTTTCCATCTTCGTTGATAAATGCATATGGCTGTATCGGAGTCAGATCGATCAGTTCCTGATCGTCCGCAACGACTGCTACCGTGAAAGTTCTCTGCGCATCATAGCTTCTGAAGTCAGCGCCAAGGCCGAGCAACGAGACAGCTATCAGTGAGCTTACGAGAAGCAGCAGAAGCTTCGTCATTGCACAGCACCTCCGCAAGCGTTGTTGTAATCTGGCTCTGCGTGTATGCTCAGAGTTCCGTTAAGCCATGCCGTTGATACTGAGGTTGGTCCAGTTAGATCCATGCCTATCTCCTTAACTTCTCCCGGAGCGAGACAGAATACGATTGAAATAGCAGCTGTGTCAGAGTTGTAGGCTACAATCCCATTAATTCTGTTGCTGTAGCAGATGTTCCCAGTAGGATTCGCTGGGTTGTTCTTGCAGTAAAGTTCCACATTGCTGTTGTCCGAGCGTATTGTGACGATGATGTTCCCGTACTCCGAGTCGTTGCTCCAGAGATCGTTAGAAACTCCAAATACCTTATCGAAGTTGTACTCACTCTTCGGGCTTATTCCCTTTCCACCGCCCACGTAATTGGGGTTGTTTTCAGAAAAGTCGATCACGAGCATTCCATCGCGGTTAATGTATGCGTAGGGTTGCATTGGCTCGAGGTTAATGAATTCCTGATCATCGGCGACAATTGTTATGTGCACGCTTCTCTGTGCCGTGTAGTCACTGAAGTCTGCCCCAATTCCGAGGACTACGAGCACCGCTGCGCTCAGCAGCAGCATTCCCATTCCCTTTTCAAACATTTTTTCCACCTCTATTTTTTCGGCCAAAGACTTATTCGGCCCTTAGCCGTTGAAAATCGTAGGACTTCATTGTGTATAGTTATTTACATTCAATTACTGAGTTAAGCGGAAGTAAGCTGTTTCAAGCAGTCATTAACCGTTCTTTATTTTTATCTTTTGAGAGAATACATTTATGGCCGAGCTGACTGTGAAAATCGAAGAAGCGACGATGAGAGGAAAGCTCTGGAAGAAGAAGCCAATAATAAGCATTAAAACCGATAGCGATAGGTAATAAAAGCTCCAGGGGATATCGAATCTGCCAACGGTCTCTAAATAAAGATCCGAGCCCTCCGGGATGG
>CAYSRI010000196.1:0-1227 GCA_964433405.1 uncultured archaeon
AAAGCTCCTTAGCAAAGTACTCTGTGCAACTTCCACGCCTTTGTCTGTTATCTTCAAAAAATAAAAGCTTGCAATCTCCTTCCCTTCGATCGTGAAGAGAATGACTGCTATGGAGAACAGGATGAAAACCGCTGGGACTAGTAAAAGTCTGAGGTAATACTGTGAAGCGTGAAGGGAGAGCAAGGAGAACAGTATCAGAGCTATAAGCTGTGAATGGAAGTCCAATAGTATCAAAGGGAGAGAGAGCAGAACCAACCATACTCTAGCATGAGGACCCATTACCTTTTTGGAATTTACCTGAACACTCTCAAGACTTTCTGTCATGCTTTCCGAGGAAGTAGCCAACTAAAAAGCCTCCAATTGCTGCCTGAACGCTGAAGAATAGGCTCTCAAGTTCTCCGGTTGGCTCAAAAATCGGAGAAAACCATGGCGTGTAATCAGGATTCAGCTCTGAAATCACATCCTCTGCGATGTCATCAGTCCCTTTCCATTCCTGCGCGCTGCAGATGGTTATTAGGGACAAAGACATTAGCAGAAAGAAGATTTTATTGAGCTTCAAGCAGAACTCACCTCCGGTGAGTACAGTCTAATGCTCTTCAGGAGCAAAACCGCAATTAGGCCTTCGATGATTGCGAGCGGTATTTGAGTCACGGCAAAGATCCCGAGGAATCTAAACGCAGAGAACATTACTCCTTCCAATCCAGGGTAAGCGGGGAATGCGAGAGCGAGCTGGAAAGATGTGACGACGTAGGTCATGAAATCTGCCACAGCCGCAGCCAAAAAGAAGGCTGCGGTGAAGCTGAACTTCTTCAGGGCTCTGTATGCTATGAAGCCGAAGAACGGTCCAATGATCCCCATGGACACGGTATTAGCCCCAAGTGTTGTCAAACCACCATGAGCAAGCAGCAAAGCCTGGTAGAGCAACGCAATCGATGAAAGAAACGCCGTAACTGAAGGGCCAAATAGCACGATGGCTACACCCGTTCCCGTGGGGTGTGAGCAGCTCCCAGTAACAGAAGGCAATTTTAATGCTGATAGAACGAATATAAAGCCAAGGGAGACAGCAAGAAGCGACTTCGTTTTTGGATCTCTTTCAATATTCTTTTTTGTCTTCCATGATCCATAGATCAAAACCGGGATTGCCAGTGCATACCAGAATGCACACCATTCAGCCGGCAGGAACCCCTCCATTATGTGCATCAAATCACCTGAACTATAGTCAAAATC
>CAYSRI010000196.1:1237-2271 GCA_964433405.1 uncultured archaeon
TATAAAAATTTTTTGACAGAAAGTCAGAAAAATTTGAAATTAACTTTGTCTGAAACGCTTCACGGATTCACTGATGCACCTTATTTGCGCCTCTTTTGTCTCTCTCAGGCTTTCTCTGAGGTCTGTAATCCATGCTCTTTCAATAAGTTTCTTTGCTTCGAATATTGTATACTCAGGAACTGAGAGAAGCTTCTGAACGTATTCTGCAATCCCCTTTTCCAGATCTGTGTATATTTCGTTCACTAGTCCCAGCGTTTTACCTTCTTCTGCGGTAATCTGGCGTCTTGTGAAAACCATGTCCCTCGCTACCCCGTCTCCGACCAGCCTGGGAAGAATGTGGAGTGCACCCATGTCAGGAATTATCCCGAATTCTGGTTCTCGAAGGAAGAAAATGGTTCCCGGAGTTGCGATGCGGATGTCAGCTGTCAGGGCAAGCTGAAATCCCCCGCCTATTGCATAGCGCTGAACTGCTGCGATTACTGGGATCTTCATGTTTCTCAGATCGTATATTAGATCCTGAACGAAATCTATCGCCATTATCAGCTCTTTATCGCCAAGCTCACCTCTCTGCGTCAAACTTGCCAGCAGCTCTCTGTCAAGTCCCGAACAGAACGTGTCACCCTCTCCAGATAGAACTAGAACCTTTGCCGAGGAATTCTTAACGGCATCAACGGCCTGCCTTAACTCACTCAAAACCTGGTTGTTCAGAGCATTCTTTTTCTCAGGTCGATTTAGACTAATCCTCGCCACATCTCCATCTATTATCAACCTGACCTTTTCCATATCTTGCCTAGAATTCGGCGTATTTAAGCTTAGTGGAAATTTTTAGCAATCGATTCCTTTTCGCTGGGAAAAGTATGGAGAAAGAGCGGAGTTTGATTTCCGGAGCATTCCTTACGCTCTGAGATTTGGATTCTAGCTCAATGTTGCGGCTTGAGGCAAAATGGAACAGTCAAACTCTGAGGAAGGAAAAAGCGCCATGAAGCCGCCGGCGGGGTTTGAACCCGCGACCTGGTGATTACGAGTCACCCGCT
>CAYSRI010000197.1:0-2203 GCA_964433405.1 uncultured archaeon
GCTATCTCCTTTGTTTTCAATAAGATTTCGCGTCCTATTCTGTTTATCTCCTCGTGCACATCAATTCTACCAAACTTAGCATTCCTGTAGCCTGTGTAGCCGAAACATGTCACTAGCATCCACTTAAGGATTGAATCCATTCCTGAATACCATTCATACTGTTTTTTCAGCTTCTTGGTTTTTATTCTAAGCTCGAGTAGAGGTTTTAAAACCTTGGGAAGAAATCCGGGAGCATTTTTCTCGCTTTTAACGGTTTCAGGTGACAAGTTGTACTGTACGATTATTGATGGATACATTGAGGTGAAGTCAAGTTGCCAAACATTTTCGTAAACCCCCGGAGAAGGCTGCAGGATCATCCCGCCTTTATCGACTTCTCTAAGCTCTTCCAACGTTTTTTTGATTTCTGCATCGCTCTTTCTGAAAGGAACCGCAATTCCCTTCCTCAAAGCTTCGTAAATCTCGTAGAGGGATATCAGCGTCCCTGGACTTAGCCTAGATGCCAGATTCGCAGAAATAGCGGAAATTCTCGAAGCCAAAAGCACGCCATTCAAACCGCCCTCACGGTAGTTGAAGCCCTCAGTATCGATTAGAATTCTTCCCTCGGGTATTAAGGCCTTCATTCTCAGTTTGGCCTTTCCGTAGCTCCAGTATGATTTCTGGGGTACTCTTAGAAATTTCCCTGTTCTGCTGAAGGAGTTTCTCACTCCAACCCTATCAGCCACCTCTTCGATTCTGTGCATCCAGAAGTCCGCGTTTCTGAACAGGACTACGTCAGGATCCGTGGATTCGACTGCAGAAAGCACATCCTTTACTATCTCACTCTCTCTTCCCGCTATTCTCTCTCCTCCAGCATACGCCTCCTCAATCTTTCGATCAAATATATCTCCTTTCACCTCAATGTTCATGCAATTTAGTGGAATCTCGAAATCGACGTTGAATCTATCCTCTTTTGGCTTTGAACATGGAAAAACGTCCTTTTCTGCCATGAATCTCTGCTCAAGTCTTACGTCTAAGTTGAAAAGCTTGCATTCTTTTGCCTGTCTTTCAATTTTCTCTGCAACATCTCTGCCAGCGTAAATTTTGTAACCCTCGATCTCTCCGTATATTGTCCTGATTTTGCACTCTTCTAGTCTGTAGAAGCTTTCCAGAGCTGATAGCATTTCAGAGTGAAGTGATGGATCCGGAAGATGGAGATAAAAGCTGTTTTCCCACTCTAAAGTATGTCTTTTAACCTTACCCTCGTTTTTTAGCCATATATATACTTTATTCCCCCGAGAGTAGCAGTCCAGGATCCACATCAATCGCCTTCAGAATCTCGATCAAAACTGAGAAGATTGCAGCTTCAAGAGGGTCATCAAAAGCGTAAAAAGCTTCACTACTGTGCTTTTTTGCCATCTCAGCGAGTTTTTCTGCGTAAATCCTGTCCTCTTTCTTCAAAACCTTTGCCGTCTTTTCCCATCTCTCAGCGATCTTCTTAACCTCCATCCGAACGCTTGGAATTGTTCTGCCCATAAAATCATCCCGAAAAAGCTCCTAGGGTGAGTTGAGCATTCTTTGGACAGAAAAGTTGTCTAAATCCGTCATGACTTACGTCTGAGATATAGTATCCGTTAGCCTCTCTCTCGATGTAAATGTACCTGTCGGCCATCTTTGTGATAAGGTCGAACACCCTATCTCTGCAGCAGGAGAAGTAGAAAACAGTCCTATCTCTTCCAAGCTGTCTGAGTAGCATAACTAGATCCTCGAACGTTGGGAAATCGCATTCTTCGAACAGCAAGGCATCATGTTCAACGAAAATGATCTCTTCATAGCTATTGAGGAGAATTTCGATCAGCTGATGAACCGTGAACGCCCGACGAATGTTCAAGTTTCTTTTCACCTTTCCGACAACCTTGGATCTATTGCCGGGTATATACAGAGCTGAAATTGCTTTATGGTCGTCTAAAGCTTTTCTGCATATCTCTTCTGGTGCGAAGACTACATTAAAACCCTCTTCGATTTCAATCGAGAGTATCTCGATCATAGGATCTAGTGTCAAGAAGCGAATAAGAACTTCGACCCCTGCTTGCAAGTGCAATTTAAGCTATAAAAAGTAAGTCTTCTGAACGCATAGCCGTTCCAGTCCAGCATAAACTTTCATCCCTCCCATCCTCATATCATGGGAGAGCTTTCGGGGTTAACGGATAAAGCCCCCACATCCATC
>CAYSRI010000198.1:0-2201 GCA_964433405.1 uncultured archaeon
TCCTTGAGGCAATGAACAACAGCGTGATCGAAAGAGAACTTTTATCGGACATTTCTGCAGGAATGGAAGAGGGCTTGAAGAAATTCAGACAAGAAAGCCCTTCAGAATGTGAAATGAGGGATTTTTGCATGAGAAGACTGGAAAAGGCAGCGATGAAAATTCTACAGACAATCGCAAAAAAAGGTGCAGAAAAAGGGCTTGAAGAGCTCAAAATGCACGTAGAAGCATTAGAAAAGCACTCTAATGGTTGTAAAGATGAAAATTGTCTGAAAAATGCCTTTGAAGTGTTTAAACTTCTCGAAAAGCTAATAGCGAATTCAGAAAGAACTTGTGAAAAGAGCAGAGAGTTGATTCAGGCACTAAGCGCTGAAAAGCTTAAGGAAGAAGAAATTGCAGAAAAGATTTCAGCAATCTCAAATGCGGTCAGAATAAAGATACTCAAAGCCTTGTTTAAGGGGGAAAAGAGCTATGCGGAGCTCGAGCGGTTTACGGGGATAAGAGGTGGCCATTTGCAATTCCATCTTAAAAACTTAATAAAAGCAGGATATGCAACCCGAGGCCTTCGGGGAGACTACGTAATCACTGCTGAGGGTTTGAAGATTTTGAAGCTAATTTCCGAGCTAGTCGATTGAAGCACAATTATTGGAGTTTAAAAAGTTATAAACTTTCCTAAAGCTTATTAAAGCTTTGAAAGGATCAAATGCGCGGTAAATTTTTTTCAAATCGAAAGTTTCCTTATATTTAATGAGAATCAAATCATACTTGGTGATGGAAATGACTGCGAGATGGGTGTTGATCGGGTTGCTCGTGTTGGCGGTGCTGATACCATCGGTGGCGGGAGCGGCGCCCCAGGCAGATAAGGAGGATAAAGGCAAATATCAGGATTTCAGAGAAAAGATCTTCAGTGAACATAAAGAAAGAATGATGAACTGGGTGCAGAACTGCGAGAGATGGCTGGAGAGAATGCAGAATAAGATAAACACTTCAAATCTCGGTGAAGAATCAAAGCAAAGGATTCAGGAAAGAATAAGGAATTTGGAGACAAATATGGAGCAAATAAGGGCTCAGATATCGAATGCAAATAACTACACGGAACTCAGAGATACGATGAGGGAAGTCAAGAAGCTCTGGATAAACATGTCGAAAGAAATGAGGCTAATAGCTTACGAGAATGCAATCAATAAAATGGATATCATAATTGCAAAGCTCGAAGAACTTGCAGATCGATTCGAAAGCTATGGACTCAACACAACCCAACTGAGAAATGCAATAAACGATGCGAATTTCACTCTGAGCGAGATAAAGACCAAGATAGCTAATGGAGAGGACGTAGCCAAGGACTTGAGAGAACTAAAGAAGAAAATTGACGCAGCATTCGCTGAAGCCAAGAAGCTCGCAAGAGATTATAAACCAAAGCCAAGCAACGGGATAGTGATGGCAAACGTCAGCGGTAGCTTCGAGCTCAACGGAACGCTGAATGCCCTTATAAAGGGTGAGGGAAACGTCACGGTTAGCCCAGAGAGCTCTGTTAGCAGAGCAAACGGCACCGTAGTGGCAATCGTGGTCAGAGGTAACGCAACTGTCAGTGGAGAAGGCGACTTTAAGATAATAGTGCACGGCAACGGAACGCTCACTATGAAAGGAACTGGAAACTATTCCTACAAGGAGTGCGCTGATCAGAAATTCCAGAATGGAAGCTTTAACGAGACGGTAACTATAAACTTTGGCTGTGGTCAAGTATGAGGGCACTTCCAATTTTTTTGCTTTTTTGCATCTTCATACTTGGCTGTACGGCCCCTGAATCTAATACAGAGAAGACACCCCCAATCCCCCAAACTACTCCGGTTCAGAGCCCCCTTCAGACCACTCCTAAACCGGTAGAGACGCCAATTACGACGCCGCTTACGACCCCTTCGGAAGCAGTTCAGGATCTTGGAATCGATAACATGGAGAAAGAACTAAACGAAACTGAGCAGATGCTTTCAGAGCTTGAAACTCTCGAAAACGTTAGTTTCGATATCTAATTTTTTTGAGTTGGAGACAAATTTAAGAACTGGAGCATTTTGGAATTATGGACTTCATTGAGATCTGTTCAAAGTGCGGGGGAAAATGCTGTTTCGAAGCAAGACCGCCTATTTACAAGCCGAGGCTGAAAAGACTAATGGAAAGTGCTATAAGCCTGGAATTTGTTGAAGTCGGTA
>CAYSRI010000199.1:0-2188 GCA_964433405.1 uncultured archaeon
AACTCTTGGACTTGGACGCCAGAGTTTCGATATTGTGAACGAGCGGAGAATGGGGAAAGTTGAAGTTCAGAACGAATGAAGAAAGTGTTTTCAAAATTGGGGAAATGAAGGTAACTACGATTCCAACGATACATTCGATCGAAAGCAGAGCTTACATTTTTGAGAACGCTTTGGCGATAAGCGGGGACACAAGAGCCTTTCCAGAGTTAATGGCTGCGGACTGCGAGATCATGGTTCACGAGCTCTCTCTCCCATTCCACTTTAAAGCTGATTTCCACACAACTCCTGAGAACCTGAAAGGCTGTCTTATCTATTGTAAGGCTAAAAAAATTTACCTTACCCACCTATATCCAATGACTTTGGCTCAAAAGGACAAAATTCTTGAATTTCTTGACTTTGAGGCAATTATAGCTGAAGATCTGATGAGCTTTGAGCTATGAAGCTGAAATCGAAGAGTAGATCGAGGATTTGGGCAGAAATATCCTTATCGATAAGGAACTGATGGAAAAGTTCTTAAGATCTACCTCAAGCCCTTGAAACCCTTCCCTACAAAGTATACCTCAGCACTGCTCTTTCTCGAAGCCTTTGGACTGTGAAACTTCTTAAAGCTAAAATGATGCTTAAGTTCGTTGTAAAAGTTCTGGATCTCTTCTCCCTGAAAAACCTTTACCAAAAAGTTTCCACCAGGCCTTAAAACCTGCTGTGCAATTTTGAAACTTGCCTTTGCTAAATCTACGGAGCGTAGATGGTCCACAGTCCAGATACCGGTGATCTTAGGTGATGCATCGCTCATAACCACATCATAGTAGTCGCTTAGCTCGAGCAATGTGTCAACAAGAGATTCATCGGTTATGTCCGCCTGGATGAAAATTACACCTTCAAGCTTCTCCATTGGATTTATGTCGACAGCTACAACTTTCGCTCCAAATTCCACCGCTACTTGACTCCATCCACCTGGAGTTGCTCCAAGATCGAGAACAAGATCGCCTTTTCGAATCAATCTGAAGTCGCGATTTATCTGCTTCAGTTTGAACGCAGCCCTACTGCGGTAGCCTTGTTTCTTTGCCTCCCAGTAGTAATGATCCCTTTTGTCCCTCATAGCAGTTTCACGTAAACCCTTCTTATTCTTGGACCATCGAGCTCGACAAACAGCACCCTTTGCCAGGTTCCAAGGCGAAGCTTTCCGTTTTCAAACGGCACAAGTACCGCATTTCCGAGCAGTGAAGCCTTTATGTGGGCGGATGCATTGTTATCTATCTTGTTGTGCATATATTGTGCGTTGGATGGCACGATTCTCTCAAGAGCATTAAGCAAGTCTTGTAGTAGTCCATTTTCAGCCTCATTTAGGATCAGCGATGTAGTTGTGTGTGGTGTGTAGACAAACGCAACTCCGCTTCCTTCAATCAATCTCTCGACCTCAGCGGTTATGTCCAAGATCTCCTCCTTTTTCGTAGTCCTAATCTCGATTTGATTCATCGATCCAAGTCTTCGAGAATCTATTTATTTTTTCTCCATCGACTATGACTTATAATTTCTTTATGAAACATTCCTTCCCTTCCTCCAGCCTAATCTCCCCGATCTCGATAGTGTCAAATTCGGAAAATGCGGATTCAAGCAAAATAGGGTCATTGACACTCTTCAGCAAGCCGATTCCCAGATATTTTCTACCCCTGTACAAACCAACCACAAAGTTCTTCGCCTCGTTTTCCGAAAATAGGAAGATGTCGTCGACACCGTAAAGCTCTTTCAGCTCTTTAAGAATCGCGTAATCAGGATTGCACTCTTCTTTCGTGCATATCGTAAGATGTTCATCGCTAAGCTTTGCAAATGCGACTTTAGTCCCTAAGACGCTTTCGATGAACTGAGAAATGTCTTTTCCACTGAAAATGTCTGAATTCAGCCTCACTTTTTCTCTACTCAGCTTAAAAGCATTTGTATTTCTAATAAATCTCATGTAGGATTCAAACCTCGCTTTAGCCCTATCAAATTTGTCTCTTTTTAGAACGAAGCCCTTTTCAACTTCAAAAGTCTCCCAATCAAATGGTTTGCCCTCAAATGAAGCTATTAAATCCGGTTCTAGTATCTCGAGCTTTGCTAGCTTGTATTCCCTCGCCCTTCTTCCCTTAACCCAGCCAGTTGTGTCGACTATTTTTCTTCCTTCAAGCCTTTTTAATTCCTTCCAAAGCCT
>CAYSRI010000200.1:0-2185 GCA_964433405.1 uncultured archaeon
GCGCGAGCTTATGACAGGATACTATATGGCAGGTATGCAAGCGGAATGCAACGCCTGGATCACCAGCGGGGCTCCGGTGGAGTTGCTGCACGCCCTGGATATTTACCCAGTTTATCCCGAAAATCACGGTGCGCTAATAGGGGCAACAAAGTTGGGCGGCTATTACTGTGAATTTGCAGAAAAGAACGGCTTTTCTCGGGACCTCTGCTCTTATGCAAGATGCGACATAGGTTGTGTTTTCGCTGGTACAAGCCCGATCGGGGGACTACCAAAGCCAACTTTTCTCTTTGCGTGCAACAACATATGCAATACAGTTGTAAAGTGGTATGAGGTTTTGAGCAGGATATTCAAGGTTCCGCTGTTCGTTTTGGATATGCCATTCATCAGAAAGGAGCTGAAAGACAGCCACTTAAGATACGTTGAGGAGCAAATGTGCGACTTTATCAGTTTTGCAGAGAGAATTACAGATAGAAAGCTTGATGATGCAAAGCTCAGAGATGTTGTGCTCAAATCCATGGAGAGTGTTGAACTATACTCTGAATGTCTCAGAACTGCAGCCAACAAACCGTCTCCGATGACATGTTTCGACGCATTTGTGAATATGGCCCCAATCGTATGCCTTCGAGGAACCGATCACGCAATCTCCTTTTACAGGGAGATGAAGCAGGAGCTCGATGAGAGGGTAAAAGAGGGGGTTTCGGCGATAGAGAAGGAGGAGATAAGGCTGCTCTGGGATAATATCCCAGTGTGGTACAGGCTAAAGTGGTTTGGCGAGTTCTTTGAGAATAGGAATGCATGCCTCGTTGCGGACACTTACACCAATGCCTGGTCAGGATTTAAGGTATCGAAAGGTGAAGACGTTCTTTCTGGGATGGCTGAGGTTTATACGGTTTCTTACTTGAACATAGGAATGGAAATGACTGCGGAGATAATAAACAGGCTGATAGATCTATACGACGTGGATGGGGTTGTTATGCACTCGAACAGAAGTTGCAAGCCGTACTCCTTCGGACAGTACGAGATTCAAAAAAAGCTCAGCGTTCCTTCAGTTATTATCGAGGCAGACATGGTTGACGAGAGGGTTTTTAGCGAAGCACAGGTTGTAACGAGGCTAGAAGCATTTTTGGAGATGTTATGATAACTGCTGGGATAGACATCGGCTCAATAACCGCGAAATGCGTAGTATTGGAAGATAGCAGAATTCTGGGCTACAAAATTGCAAGAGTAAAGCCGAATCTCGAGGTTACAGCAAGAGAAATTCTAGCGGAGACGCTTAATCTTGTGGGATTGAAGAGAGAGGATCTAGGAAAAATCGTTGCAACAGGCTACGGACGGAACATGGTGGATTTTGCGGACAAGAAAATAACGGAGATTAGCTGTCACGCAGCTGGAGCATGCTTTCTGGTACCAAACACAGGCACTGTAATAGACATCGGCGGGCAAGACAGCAAGGTCATTGCGGTCGAAAATGGAAAGGTTCTGGATTTCGTCATGAACGACAAATGCGCCGCCGGTACGGGAAGATTTATTGAAGTCATGGCTGCTGCTTTAAATCTGAGAATCGAGGAGGTCGGGAGTCTGGCTATTAAGGCTACAAAGAAGCTCAAGATATCTTCAACATGTACCGTTTTTGCCGAATCGGAAGTCGTAAGCTATCTCTCGTCTGGTGAGAAGGTTGAAAACATAATTGCAGGAGTTTGCGATGCAATTGCAGGCAGAATAATTGCGATGGCAAGTAGAGTGGGAATAAGGAAAGAGGTTGTCCTCACAGGAGGAGTTGCGAAGAATTTAGGAGTCAAAAGGGCCATAGAAGAAAAGCTGGGTTTCCAAGTTATTGTGCCTGAAGAACCGCAGATCGCCGGAGCTCTTGGAGCGGCTGTTTTGGGACAAAAATCGTAGCGCCCGGGCCGGGATTTGAACCCGGGGCGAGGGCTCGACAGGCCCTCATGTTGGGCCGGACTACACCACCCGGGCTTGAAGAGAAATAGGCTGAAGATTTTTAAATTTTTGCAATCTCGATCTCAGTCATGGGTGTAGATCGCAACTATTTCATCATTCGCTTTTTCGATCTTGCAGAATCCAAACCTCTCGAACTGCACAACCTTACTTAATTCCTTCTCGACGCCCTTCTCAGCGTATCCTTCCCAGATTTTTTCACCTACAACCTTGCAGTTCTTTGCAAAGC
>CAYSRI010000201.1:0-2183 GCA_964433405.1 uncultured archaeon
TCTTCTTTCATTCTTCTTATAAAGAGGGGATTGTCTTTGTCCCTTATGGATTCTTCAATCATTTTCTGATCGTAAAAGAATCCAGGTCTCAGAAGATCTAGGAACAATTTAAAGTTATCAGGGTCTCCTTTGTGAGGGGTTGCGGTAAGAAACAGCAAATGCTCCGAGTTTCTCGATAGTACTTCACCTAGTCTGTATCTCTCACTCTTTGAAGTTTTTTCACCATATTTATAAGCGGCCATTTTGTGTGCTTCATCAACCACCACCAAATCCCAGTGAACCCCTTCAAGAGTGGGTAAAATATCATCCTGCTTTGCAAAGTCCATAGAAGTAATAGCTTGATTTTCTTTGATTCTCTCCAAAAAGAGCATTAAAAGAGCTTCTATCTATCACCGTTAATGGCTCATTGAATTTCTCCTTTAACTCTCTTCTCCACTGATCTTTGAGGTGACCCGGAACAACTATGAGGAACCTGTTTACAAGCCTACGTAATTTTAACTCCTTGATTATCAATCCTGCCATAATAGTCTTGCCTGCCCCTGGATCATCGGCTAAGAGAAATCTTATTCGGGGGAGTTTCAAGACGTAACCATAGACAGCCTCTATTTGGAAAGGTAGTGGGTCGATCTTTGAAGTGTTAACTGCCAATAATGGGTCAAAGAGGGATGCAAATCTAAATCTTTGCATTTCAAGGGCTAAAAAAGCCTCATCCCCGGGCATGGAGAAATCAAGGACGATCTCGTTTATCTTCAATTTTTCTATTTCTTTCTTGTGGATTAACTGGTCAACATGTCTGCGTGAGTAGATCGTTTCCCCCACGATACGTAAACGTTCGCCCAATTCGTCCACTTTCTTAACTTCCACGGGTTCTGGCCAGAATGGCCCTTCGATCGTCGTACCTTCTTTTATCATATTTATCACCCGGGTATAGCCTTTTATTATATCATATCGATTTTCTTAAAGATAATACCACTCTGTTATGGAGGCTGAAGATAACATATGGAAAAACTATGCTTATTTTGGGCCTATTTTCTGGTTCTTTTGGAGAGCAATGTGGAATTATCACAAGCAACATTTAATTCCCCTTATGGTTGCGTAATGCTAAAAAATATTTAAAGATTTTCAAATTCATTTGTCCATTCCATTATTTGGCTGTAGCACTGACCCAAAACGCTGTAGGCTCTAAAGAGGTGGATTATGCCTTTAAGCATTTATGCTGGCTTTGCCTGTTTTTGAATCCACGCTTTTATGTCGTTATGTTCTGTTTCTGGCAGTGGGTAAGATGCGTCCTTCAGCTTTCTAAATTTTTAAAACTTATTCAACAGTCTGTTTTTTATTTTTTAACCTACTATTGCCGCAAAGCCCACCTTTTCCGAAAGGGTATACAACAGGGAAGATGGGAGGCGGACAGAAACTACAATACCTCTCCCATATACTGGATGTGGAGCTGTAAGCTGTGGAGAGAACTTCTCGGTAAACCGGGCAGCTCTTTGCGTAAGCGAGGGAATAGTTCACTCTTATTCTGTCAAATTTTACAAGCTTTTAAATGGAATTGAGTCCAATATCAACACTTTCTTGGGAATCTTGGAGTTTGCCAAAATTTTTTGTAAGCCTCGATGATTTCAACATCCTTAGCTGCTAGGGTAGCCTTCTTATAAGAATTTGAATTTTATTGGCAAAATCATGCGGGGGGAGGGATTCGAACCCCCGAACCCCTACGGGATAGGACCCTAAATCCTACGCCTTTGGCCACTCGGCAACCCCCGCTTTTCATTCCTCTTGGCAAAAGGATTTATGAGTTTTATGGTTATTTTGGTAGAAAAATCTGCAATCTCTATAACTAAAAATGCCGAAAGTTATTTATTCTTATGGTAACTAATACCATCATATGGTGCTAAGTTTCACAGATCTTCAAAAGTTCTGGGAAGATGCTTTAAAATTGCAGAGAGAATTTATTGAATCACTTTCTTCAACCATAAAGCTCTTTTCAGGATTTAGTGTCATGAACAAAGACATTGCTGTATTCAGAGCAAGAATACAGGCAGGAGGAAGGATATCAATCCCAGAAGCTGAAAAAATTGCATTAAAGCTTGAAGATGGAGATGTAGTCAAGGTAATTATCTTGAAGGAAGGAGGTGATAAAAATGGAAATGAAGGAAATGATGGAAGCGGGTAGGGGTTTC
>CAYSRI010000202.1:0-2177 GCA_964433405.1 uncultured archaeon
AATTTTTCCCGTGTCGGAATGGGAAAAGTATTCTGGGAGCATCGAAAAGAGCAGAGAATACCACCATCGCTATCATCGAGCGGTAAATCATCCAATAAGAAGGGAGATTCTGAGGCTGATACTAAAGGGAATGAATGAGGAAGATATAGCTAAGACGTTAAATTTGTCAAAATCAGACTTTGATTATCATCTAAAGATTCTTATGGAAGGTTTTTGCATCAAAAGAATTGAGGGAAAGCTTGTGGTAACTCAGGAGGGGATGGTTGTTGAGTACCTCTAAGCTCAGAATTGCTCTGGCTCAGCAAAAAATAGCCCCTGACAGGGAAGAGAATCTCATGAAGGGGCTGAGCCTGATAAAGAGAGCCCTACAAGTTAAAGCCGATCTCGTGATATTGCCAGAACTTTTTAATACTGGCTTTTACGAACACGGCTTAAAATCTGTTAGAGAGCTCGATGAAGAGCTTGAAATAATTCTTAAGCTTTCAAGGGAAAGAGAAATAGTAATTGTTGCAGGGGTTGCTGAGAAAAGCGATGGCTTTTACAATTCCGCAGTTGTTGTGCACCACGGTGAAATAATCGGAATTTACAGAAAAAACTTTCTTTTCCCATTGACAAGAGAAAAAGAGCTTTTTAAACCTGGAGATAAATTAGAGGTTTTTGATACGCCTTTTGGCAAGCTGGGAATAATAATATGTTACGAGGTTAGGTTCCCAGAACTTGCAAAAAGACTAATGAAAAAGGGTGCGGAGATAATCGCAGTGCCTGCTGAATTTCCTAAGCAAAGGATCGAGCACTGGAAAACCTTGCTGAGGGCGAGAGCAATAGAGAACCAGCTTTTCGTTGCAGGTGTTAACTGCGTTGAAGGAGATCTTGACTATGGTGGTAACTCGATGCTAATTGATCCAGAAGGCAGAATTCTCGCTGAAGGGGGAAGTTATCAGGAAATACTAATGTGCGACATCGATCTAAATGAAGTGCAGAAAACGAGAGAGAAACTGCCTTTTCTGAAAGACTATGCGAGTCTTGATTCTTCGCCCTGCTGAGCTTCTTGAAGATACTCTGGCTACTTTCAGGAAAGCCGGGGTTGAAGCCTACGGTTGCCCTTTCGTCTCCTTATACTATGAGGAGTTTGAGGTTCCGGATCACGATTATGTAATCGTTACAAGTCAAAATTCTGCAAGAGAAATCGTAAAAAGGAAAATTAGGCTGAATAAGATAATTGCAATAGGCAAAAAGACAGCAGAAATTCTCAAGAATGCCGGTTACGAAGTTTTAGTACCAAAAAGATTTGAATCGAGTGCAATCGTTGAGGAGTTTAGGGATCTTTTGAAAGGGAAAAAAGTTGTTGCTATAAGAAGCGACCGGGGTGGTGACGAACTGCGAAAAATCTCGGAATTTGCGGATTACAGTGAGATCTTTGCATACCGAATAGTAAAGCTGAACGGAGAGGAGCAAAAGAGGGAGATAGAGAAAGTAAAAGAAGGATTTTACGATGCAATTGTTTTTTCTAGTAGGATGATCGCTGAAAGCTTTTTAGAAAAATGCGACGAGGAATGTATTAGAAGACTCAGGAGTATGGTTCTAATAGCAATTGGTACCCCCACAGCGGAATTTCTTAAAAATAAAGGGCTTTTGCCAATTACCCCAGATGAATTTACTTTTGATGGAGTTTTGGGGTTAATCAAGGCACTAGAAGGTGCAGGTTCCCCACATTGACGTTTTTAAGATACTTCTTAGCGGCTTTGTAGCAACTGATCACTTGTTCTTTTGGTGTTACAGGCAAGTCTTTCAGCATATAGTCTGGATGGAATATTAATAGGCTGTATGGGATTTTTTCGTCAACAGAAGCGATAAAGCTTGCGATAATTTTGATCTCCGCTTCGTCAACATAGTAAGGTACAAGCAAGGTCGTTGCAGACAGAACTTCTGGAAATCTTTCTCCTATGAGCTCAAAGTTTCTTTTGACCCTATCATTGTCTCTTCCTGTCAAGAGAAGGTGAAGAGGTTTGCTCCAGGCCTTCAAATCAAATTTTACAGTACCATCAGATTTATAGCTAAGTTCTGCGGCTTTTAAAGCAAGAGCAGAATTTCCAGCGCCATTCCATTCCCAACAAATCATTAAGTCCTCTCTGAGCTCCAGAGCCTTTCTGCTGAATTTCAATGCAAAAGGTAGCTGT
>CAYSRI010000203.1:0-1652 GCA_964433405.1 uncultured archaeon
TTAAGACTTTTAAATTTCATTAAAATTCATTCGAATGGGGGGCTGAAATGCTGGAGCCAGCAGAAATAATCTTAAGAATGGCAATATCATTGTTAGTCGGCCTGATCATTGGTTATGAGCGTTCAAAACACCAAAAGCCAGCTGGTATCAGAACCTACTCTCTTGTCTGCATCGGGTCGACGCTCTTCATGATAGTCAGCGCCTACGGGCTTGCAAATTCTGCACCCATCCAGGGCTTCCGCATGGATCCAGGGAGAATTGCTGCCCAAATTGTTACAGGAATCGGTTTCTTAGGCGCTGGGGTGATCTGGAAAGACAGAGGCAGCGTAAGAGGTCTAACAACAGCTGCAAACCTATGGGTCACAGCCGGCTTAGGAATGGCTATTGGTCTCGGATTGTACTTCTTGACTCTGATAAGCGTGGCCTGCATCTTTATCGCTTTATACAGCTCTCCCATTCTTTGCCGGCTAGGTCTTCTGAAATATCCAGAAGAACCAACCGACAATTCAAATAAATCAAACTAAAAATTCGAAGGTCGTCCCACTTCTCTTCGCTGGTCAGGCTAGTTAAGTAATGACCAATTACTTAACAGGAAGCGGGAACGACCTTCTGCCTTTATTATTGCCCATGCTTTAGAGAAATATGCACTGATTCGAAATCAGCATCTCACCAAGTATAAAACATCCCAAGGGGGAGAAAAATGTTTAAGAGAAACTTCAAGCCCAAGGAGGTCCCCCAAAAGGATGCCTGAATTCAGGCAAGAACCCATTACAAAAAGATGGGTGATCATCGCCACTGAGCGGAGCAAGAGGCCATCCGATTTTCAAACTCCAAAAGAAGTAAAAAAGGCAGGAAACTGCCCTTTTTGCGAAGGCAATGAAAGCCTAACACCGCCGGGAACCAGGAACAAATCCAAACCAACCAGGATGGCGTATCAGAGTTGTTCCCAATAAATTTCCTGCACTTCAAATGAATGATGGTAAAGAGCATTCACAAAAGGCACTTTATACAGCATTACCAGGGAAAGGGGTGCATGAAGTAATAATCGAAACCCCCGAACATGATACATCATTCGAAAAGCAGCCGCTCGATCAATTAGAAAAAATATTTCGCTGTTGGCAAGAACGGCATAATCAATTGATGGAGGAAAAGAATATCAAATATGTACAAATATTCAAAAACGAAGGTGCTGTAGCAGGAGCTTCCCTCTACCATCCACATAGTCAGTTGTTGGCCACCCCTATAGTTCCAGAAACAATAGCCGAAGAGCTAGAAGGAGCTCAAAAATACTACCAGGAAAAGCAAAAATGCATTTATTGCGATATAAACCAGATTGAGCTACAAGAGAATGCCAGAGTAGTAGCAGAAAATGAAAGCTTTGTGGCATACTGCCCCTATGCTTCACGTTTTCCCTTTGAAACCTGGATTGTTCCCAAACTGCATAACTCAAGCTTCTCAGCTCTTGATGATGTTTCGCTCAAAAACCTAAGCAGGATTGTAAAAGAAACCCTTTCAAATCTGGTAGCTTCTTTGGACCATCCTCCATACAACCTGATACTACACACTGCTCCCAAGGGTTTTCTGGACGTGCCATACTATCACTGGCATATAGAAATTCTTCCACGCCTAACCCTAATAGCCGGCTTTGAGTG
>CAYSRI010000203.1:1662-2174 GCA_964433405.1 uncultured archaeon
AAACATGGCCACAACATAAAGGAAAGGAGAGATTGTATTTGCAGAACAAAAACCTAAAGATACTTTTTGCTTCCTCTGAAGTAGCACCTTTTGCAAAAACAGGTGGATTAGCAGATGTATCCGGCTCTTTGCCCAAGGCACTGGCTGCGATGAATCACGATGTGCGAATAGTGTTACCCAAATACAAACAGATAAACGAGGGCGAGTATTTAACCGATTTTCCTGTAGAAATGAATCATCATCTAGAAACCGCTATAATCCGTAGAACAACGCTAAGAGGGAAAAGTCCAACGTCCAAGTTTATTTTATCGATAACTATAAATATTTTTATCGAGACGGGCTCTACGGTTTTGATGACGAAGCAGAACGCTTCAACTTTTTCTGTAAAGCAGTTCTGAGCATGCTGCTGAAATTAGATTTTCAACCTGATGTAATTCATTGCAACGATTGGCAGTGCGGGCTTATACCGCTTAGCCTGAAAACCAAATATGCAGATAATGCTTTTTTTCAGA
>CAYSRI010000204.1:0-2165 GCA_964433405.1 uncultured archaeon
ATATTCTAGATATTGGTTCAGGACCAGGTATTTTTGCAGAAGAACTTGGTATCTTATTTCCAAAATCCGAAATCATTTGTCTTGATTCTTCTCTGGAAATGTGTAGGCTTTCTAGGGGAGTCAGAGGAGAGGCTTCATTTTTGCCCTTTAAGGATCACACTTTTGACGTAGTAACCTTCTGTTTTTCTCTACACGAGCTTGAAATCGATTTAGCATTAGATGAAGCGAATAGAGTACTTAGAAAAGGAGGATTAATTTATATCGTTGACCTAAACAGTGATGCTCCGCAAATCCTTAAAAGCGCTTCCATGCTGATTCTTGAGAAGATAATTGGCAAGGAATATGCTGAACATTTAGAAAAGACATGGAATGAATTCAAAAGCTGTGAGGAGATCGCAGAGAAACTAGCGAGAGAGGGCCTAGAGGTTGAGTGCTGTAAAAGTCTTCAGAAAATTAGGATCCTAGCAAAAAAGATATGAGGCATACTGTTATAACGAACTTTGGTGAGAATATGGCACGAATTTACAGCGATAAGGATGCAAGTCTTGAGCCCCTTAAGGGCAAAAAGATCTGTATAGTGGGTTATGGAAGCCAAGGACATGCCCATGCGCTGAATCTGCGCGACAGTGGGCTTGATGTTGTCACTGCTCTGCCAGAATGGGACAAAGACAGCTGGAAAAAGGCTGAAAAAGACGGAATTAAAGCTATCAGTCTTGAAGACATTGAGGGTGACCTAATCGCCATGCTTATCCCAGACATGGTTCAGCCAGAGGTTTATCGAAGATTCGTGCATGGGAAGCTGAAGAAGGGGTCAGCGATATTGTTTGCCCACGGGTTCAATATACATTACAATCAGATCATTCCACCTTCCGACGTGGATGTGATAATGGTAGCTCCAAAGGGTCCAGGACCGCTTGTAAGGAGAATGTTCGTCGAGGGCAAAGGTGTCCCAGCGCTCGTAGCTGTGCAGCAGAATGCAAGCGGAATGGCCTTGCAAATAGCCCTAGCCTACGCTAAAGGAATTGGAGCAACTAGGGTTGGCGTTATAGAAACGACTTTCAAAGAAGAGACCGAGACCGATCTATTCGGAGAGCAGGTCGATCTCTGTGGTGGTGTCGCAGAGATGATAAAGAACTCATTCGAAGTTCTCGTAGAGGCAGGTTACCAGCCAGAGGTTGCTTACTTCGAAGTTTTGCACGAGCTAAAGTTGATCATAGATCTGATATATGAGGGGGGCATTTTCAACATGTGGAAAGCTGTAAGCGAGACCGCAAAGTACGGCGGTATGACAAGGGGTAAGAGAATTTTCAACAATGCTGTGAAAGAAGAGATGCGAAAAATTCTGAAAGAGATCCAGAGTGGTGAGTTCGCCCGAGAATGGATACTTGAAAATATGGCTGGCAGACCTGTGTACAACAAACTGCTCGAAATGGAAGCAAAACATCCTATAGAAGTCGTTGGAAAGGAGATAAGAAAGCTTATTCCATGGTTAAAGTAATTTTTTAAATTTTTTAAATAAATTCGTCTAATTTGCTTTAGTTTTCGAATTCCCTCCAAAATGCATCTCAGTAAAATTCCACTCCCGTAAGCATATCAGACAGTAAATTCTTTAAAAATCTACAGTTTTGAGCTTGCTTGAGACATTCATTTGAAAATATGTCCGCAGAAAAGGCTACTATGTTGTTCTTCCTAACCCCAAATACTACGTTCTTCCCCGCCCTGAACACTATGTCCCCAAGCATTGCTCTTGAATCCTTGTTTCCATTTAAAATTACTTCACAGGCTTCTTTTGGTTCTATGTGATAAACGTTCAATGCTAAGATTTCGTCAACTCCTCTAAAATACTCCATTTTCCCTCTCATCGCACTGGCTTTGAGAAGTATTTTCTCAGCAACCGGCAGAAGCTCATTTTTTAGAGGTAAAGGTGAAAAACCATCTTTTCTGACTAAAAAAATGAAAATCTTCCCTTTTAGAAGCCTCGAAATTGCAGAAATTTCGCTTGTTTCAGGAATTTTGAGATAAAAAAAGATATCATAAGAGAATTCCAGCTTGTTAAGCTCCGAAGATTCAGAACTCAACTTGTCAGTGAACTCTACATAGTAATCATTTATCAAACACTCTTCTAACTCTTTGTATTTGTGCCAGTCGGTAGACTCAGCAATTAT
>CAYSRI010000205.1:0-2114 GCA_964433405.1 uncultured archaeon
AACTTCCTGCTGACGACGATAAACAGATATCAGTATAGCGGTTCAACCCGTATAGGCACTAAGCCTACGCAGGTCCTGGGGTTCATCGGGCTCAGCTCCATAGAGCTCATCGGAGGCATATCATCACGCGTCTATAATAAGAGGGTCCTCAAATTTAAGCTAAAATAATGAGAAAAATTTATAAGTATAATGTTCAATCAATATACTATGGATAGACCCGAGTTCATCTACGGTTTTCCGTCCCTCTACTACCCCGAGATCAGCTTAGCGGAAGCTGCGTTGAACACATGCAAAAGGGTTCCAGAAAAGACCGCAATAATGTATGCCGATCCAAAATTTCCGAGCGATTTACCCGAATGTCTGACATATCGGGAATTTGAAGAGACTTTTCTTAAGCTCGCTAGCTCCCTAGAATCGCTGGGAATAAAAAAGGGAAGCCACGTCGCCTGCATGCTTCCAAATTCTCCAGACTTCTGTTCGGCAATATATGCCCTCTGGACTATAGGGGCCGTTTTTATTCCGATAAATCCGATGTACAAACCCGAAGAACTCAAGTTCGTTCTTGAGGACTCAGAAGCTGAAGGAATCATAATCCATTCTTTTCTATATCCCGTACTGGACAAAATCAGAGAAGAGCTGCCCAGATTGAAGAAGATAATCACGGTCGGAGGAGTAGTGGGTGAAAATCCTGATCTCAGGACTCTTGTCCTCAAAGGTAAGGAAGAGCAAAAGAAGTTCGAGATCGAACCAAAAGAAGACCTTGCAGCGATACTGTACACCGGTGGAACCACAGGGATGCCAAAAGGGGTTATGCTGACGCATTACAATCTTCTGTCCAATGCCATTCAGCTAATGACTGCCGCTTCGCTTAGCCACCGAGACACAATTCTGGGATGTATGCCTCTTTTCCATTCAGCGGAGTTCGGTTTGTTCAACATAGGAATGTTATCGGGTGCGACCTACATAACCATGGGGCGCTTCGATCCGGCCCTTTTAGCAGAGAACCTAGAAAGGTACAGAGCAACCTTCTCCTGGGCTGTGCCTCCAGCCTTTAACGCCCTAATCTATTACCTTGAAGATCCCGCGACCAGAAAGTACAACTGGAAGAACTTAAAGGTTTTCGCAACTGGGGCTTGGCCTGTGGCTCCCGCTATGATTGAGAGATTCAAAAAAATTGTGGCTGAGAAGTGTAACAATCCCTCGATTGCCCACAATCAGGTTTGGGGGATGACAGAAGCGAGTCCAATGTGCACTACAAATCCAGCGCTGAGACTCGACAAAAGTTACACTCAGGGCATACCGCTTCCGGACTTGGAGCTTAAGCTGATAGACCCCAAAACCGAGAAGGAGATAACGGAGCCGAACGTTACCGGCGAGGCCGTTATCAGAGGACCAAATGTCTTCAAGGGCTACTGGAAGAGACCAGAAGAAGATCGAATTTCTTGGTGGAGAGATCCTAAAACGGGATTGAAGTACTTCAGGACGGGAGATCTTGGTTATATCGATCCAGAGGGATTTTTTGTGTTTCAGGATAGGCTTAAGGAAGTCATAAAATATAAGGGATACACGATCGCGCCCTTCGAGCTCGAGGCCCTTCTGCTTAAGCACGAAGCAGTCAGAGACGTGGCAGTGATCGGAAAACCTGATCCTGAAGCCGGAGAAATTCCGAAAGCGTTTATAGTTCTAAAACCAGAGTACAGGGGCAAGATAACGGCTGAGGATATTTTGGAGTGGTGCAAGGAGAGGATTTCCGGATACAAGAGGATCAGGGAGGTCGAGTTCGTTGAAGAGCTCCCTAGGACACCTTCGGGGAAGATTCTGAGGAGAGTTCTCAGGGAACTTGAAAGGAGTAAAAAGTTAGGAGGAAATAAAAGGGCTTGAAGAACTGCTGAAGAAGTGAAAACCGTTTCTGCTTTGGAGATCCTTTCTGCAGGACCCGGATATCAGCTTTTTGCAAGCTGTGGCTTTTCTGAGTTTATCTACCACGCCCGAAATCCCAAGCGATTGTCAGTATCTTCTTTGTATCGCCTTTCAGTACTCCTGCATTCCAGCACTCAGCAATCCCCGCAATGCTTGAAGTAAAAGGGCCAATACTATCTTTTTACAAAAAACAG
>CAYSRI010000206.1:0-2064 GCA_964433405.1 uncultured archaeon
GTTCTAAAAGAGATCATCAACCCGTTGACTATGAGAATTGCAGAAGTTTCTGTGTTTTCGAGGACTTGCAAATCCGCATCGATTTCCTTAACTCTTGCTTCGGAGCTCGCAATCGCTGGCGTTGTTAAAATGCCGGAGAATATGCTGATTAAGACCCCACAGATCCCTCTCTTCCAAGAAGTGGAGTAAAAATAACAATTTCAGCTCAGAGCCCCCTCTTGAAATGTATTCTGTAAATTAAGTAAACGATGGTGACGACCATTGTTAGACCAACGAAAAATTCTGCATACAACAAAAGATCTGAGTTGTAATTTAACCGAAAGTTGCCGAAAAATCCTAGTAGAGCTATCTGGAGTATTAAGACCCATACTGAACCGAGTTTTTCGAAATAGCAGGCTAAAAAAGATTCCAAAAATATAGAATATTAAAGAAATTTTATCTAACTCCATAACAATCACCGCCAAACTGTCAATTGAAAACTAAATCCATCCAAAGATGAAACCAAGTGCTACGACGAGGGGAGTAGGTAAGAAAATGAGTAGCGTTTTATAGCGGTTGTAGAGGAGTCCGAAGAGAAACAAAATTCCATACTCCATAGCATTGCCCAACAATCCCAAGATTGTGCTGTAAAGCTCCGAGCGGTAAGCTGCTTCTTGATTGCCAGAATGAAGGAGGAAAAAGAAAGCCATTGCGCTGATTAAAAAGAACATAAATGACCTGGATAAGATCAGCCAATAAAAAGCCCCATAGATGTGTCGAGCAATTGCCTCAAATCTGACTAAAATCAAAGCGGTGAAGGTTGCAATGAAAATCTGAGCAGTGATTATTAGTATAATAAAGTCTTGGAATAACAGTGTTAACCCCCATTTAATAAAGATGAACTCTCCAAAGATACAAATGAAAAATATTGCAGCAGTTGGAAGCTTTACAATGTGTTCTCGGTATTTTAAGAACAAAGAAGGTATCAACCCCAAAGCAATCAGATAAAGTGCAGTCTGAGTAATTAAATCAGCTCCTAGTATTCTCGAAACGATGAAAAAGGTCAATCCTATGGAAAAAATTAAAATCGCAAAGTTCTCGCTTGAGTTTTTCATGTTGACACCACCGACTTAAACAATCCCACAGTATATTTAGCTGACTCAGTCAAGGTGTAGTTGGTAATGCTTCTAAGTGTTTGATCTTTTCGCCAAGAATCGGGCTGAGTGAAGATCGTGTATACAATTGAATCTCCGAAAACATTTGAATCGGTTGCTAAACTCTTCACAGCGATTGTAACGTTGGTCACAGTATAACCATTACTATACCTCAGAGTTTCTTCAACAACAGAGCTGAACTTGTAACCGGATTGCCAATTGGAGTCTATATAGCTCTCATATTCCTTGTGCAAGCAATCAATACATCCAGAAAATGCAGAAATTGAAAAAAAGACCTGTTTAACTTCTGCACTCGTATGTAAAGGATTTCCTACATCTTCTAAGAAGTGACTTGCGTATCCTAGATATCTAAATGCTTCATTACAGTAATAAGAATTCCCGCTTTTGCAAAAACTCCAGAAAATTCTAGCCAGTCTCGTGTTGTTCTCCACCTGTGCTGGTGCTCCACCAATACCCCCAGGGCAAAGATTCGGATTAAACCAGTGGTCGTAATTTCGAACGATTAGTGGAAGGAAAATCGTTCTAATTTGATCCCACATCCATTGGGGAATGTTGCATGGTGGTGAAGAATTTGGAGGGATATAACCAGACCAATAATCTGGAGCAGATGAATTGGTTTGGGATATCTGGCAATAACTCTCGCTCGATACAACTTTTTTGCATGCCAAGTATGTAACTCCTCCATGAGCATTTCCCGCCCACTTAGGCTCGATTTTTAACTGTTTTCTCCAGAACTCTCCAAAAGCATTAGCAAACGTTTGCAGCGTAGCTTCGTCTTCCTTTGCCAAGCTTACCTCTTTTTCAGTAGTTATGAAAACCATGTTTTTCTTGATCTCAGCTTTTACTCCATATTTCTTCCATAGCTCCTCCATGGATTTCTTTAAGCTCCTCTTCTCTTCGTCGCTCAAAC
>CAYSRI010000207.1:0-2039 GCA_964433405.1 uncultured archaeon
TGGATTTTCGATTCAGGAGAAACTCGCAAACCTATGCAGCAGGCTAGGAGTTGAAAATGTTGCGGAGATCTATGTTGGTGAAGACTGCCTCCGACACCTGATGCGTGTCTGCGCCGGGATAGAATCAATGATTGTCGGAGAAAATGAGATACTTGGCCAAGTTAAGACTTCCTTCCAGAAATGCGAGATAAAGGGGTTGACAGGGGTGAATCTAAAAAGAGTTTTTGCGAAGGCCATTCAGGTTGGAGGCAAGATCAGAAGGGAGACTGCAATATCTAAAGGAGCTCTATCCATCGGTTCTGCGGCCGTTGAACTTGCAGAAAGAGTTTTGGGATCTCTCAGCGGTAAAAAAGTTCTGATTGTCGGGGCCGGGGAAATGGGTGAGTTGGTTGCCAAGGCGATTCATAATAATGTTGAAACGATACTGATAGCAAACAGAACCTTTTCTAAGGCTGAATCACTAGCAAAAAGACTAAATGGTATCGCGGTTAGATTCGACCGATTGCAAGAATATCTCAAGGTCTGCGATGTTGTGATCTCAGCAACATCTGCACCGCACATAGTTATTTCAAAACAGGCAGTTGAGAATGCTATAAAAGACCGGGATAGAAAGCTTGTGATTATCGATATCGCACTCCCAAGAGACGTGGAAGACTCTGTGAAAGAGCTTAAGAACGTTGAGCTTTTCACGATCGATGACTTACGGGCAATAAGTGAAGAGAATATGAAAAAGAGGGAACAGGAGATTAAAAAAGCTGAAGAGATTATTGAAAAAGAGTTGGAGCATTTTAAGGTTTATTTAAAAGATCTTGGTGCTCAAAAAGCTATTTCAGCGATGTATGGTCTCGCCGGAAAGTTCGTCGATGATGAAGTGAATGAGCTATATCAAGAGCTTTCTAAGCTCGGCGTAGGGGAGGAAGTTAAGCCACTTCTGAGGGCTTTTGCAATCTCTCTAATCAAGAAATTTTTGAGTGAACCCACAATGAGGCTAAAATTGGCTGCTAGAAACGGCGAATTTGAATTGATTGATGCAATTCTCAAGGTATTTGGTGATGGAAATGTTCCCAAATGTGCGGATGAGAAGGTTGCGGAGGGAGAACGTAAGGGATTTATTCAGGGAAGCAAGGCTCAGAGTTGAAGATCTCGTAGTTCCAATTTTCGTGGATGAGACTACAAGAGAAAAGAAGGAGATAAATTCTATGCCCGGCTATTATCGCTTGCCGTTGGATCTCGTTTTGTCAGAAGTTGAAGAGTGCATGAATCTAGGACTAAAATCCTTCATTCTATTCGGAATCCCAAAGAAAAAAGATGAGATAGGCAGCGAGGCTTTCAAAGATGACGGAATCGTCCAGAGGGCTGTAAAGGCAATAAAGGAGAATTATCCCAAATCCGTAGTTATAACGGACGTCTGCCTTTGTGAGTATACAACCCACGGCCACTGCGGCTTAGTGAGGGGTAGTGAAATTTTGAATGATGAAACTCTCGAAATTCTCGGAAAAATTGCCGTCAGTCATGCAAAAGCAGGGGCAGATGTAGTGGCCCCTTCCGGAATGATGGATGGTATGGTTAGTGCAATTCGTTTTGCACTGGATAACGAGGGGTTCAGCAACACTCTCATAATGAGCTATTCTGCCAAATTTGCCTCAAGCTTTTATTCTCCTTTCAGAGAGGCTGCAGAAAGTGGGTACAAGTTTGGGGACAGGAAAAGCTACCAAATGGACTTTCACAACAGTGATGAAGCCATGCGAGAGATAGAACTGGACATACTCGAAGGAGCGGACATCGTAATGGTGAAGCCTGCTCTAGCTTACCTTGACATAATCCGCAGGGCCAAAGAAGCGTTCAATGTTCCTCTTGCGGCATACAATGTAAGCGGGGAGTATTCCATGGTAAAAGCAGCCATAAAATTGGGTTTCTTGAATGAGGATATAGTTTACGAGATTCTTTCAGGAATAAAAAGGGCAGGTGCGGATTTAATAATCACCTACCATGCAAAGGAGATTGCAAGAAAATTAAAAAGTTAATCAGAACAGTCTATA
>CAYSRI010000208.1:0-2022 GCA_964433405.1 uncultured archaeon
CGAACCAAACGACGGGATGAAGAAAGAGCGGTGGCTCTGCAAAGAGAAAATCTAAAGATACTGCTAGAACAAGAAGTAAAAAATCTAAAGAGATGTCCTGCATCAGATCTTGATCCGATCTGGATTGAAACCCTTCTTTACTAGCAGATCCTTGACCTTTGCTGCATGGTTACCCTGCAGCTCAATTACGCCATTCTTTATTGTTCCGCCACAAGCCAGCTTTGACTTCAAAAACTTCGCAAGCTCCTCTAGGTTTATCTCGTTTCCGTCTAGTCCTTCAATCGTTGTAACCTCTTTTCCGTATCTCCTTTTTCCTACCTTTATAAGTATGTACTGTTGCTCTTTCGCTACTTCCTCGCAAATGCACAAATCTTTTGGTAATCCACACTTAGAGCATATTTCCGACATTTGACCCTCCTTTTTTGAAAGTTGTAAGAATAGAATTTTAAAACTTTCGGTTATTAAGCGTTAAATTTTTAAACTAAAATCAAATATTAACGCCATCATGGAGATAGTTTACTGGAAAGAGGTTGGAAAAGAGGTTGCCAATTTAAGAGTGAAGAAGGAAAGCGTTAGATACAGAATTGCCCCATTTGTTCAGTGGAAGGTTTTGATTGCGGAAGAGACAACCAAAGTGAAAAGGAATGAACCAGTGGTATTGAAAATAAAAGACATCAAAATTCCCGAAAACACAATACTTGCCCCACTTTCCATAATGAGACATGCTCTCGGAACTACGTTAGACGTCATTGAAAAAGGGATATCTAAAGTTGAGGATGAAAAAACGATTACTCATGCAGTTTTCCTTCCAGTTGAAGATGGTACTGTCGAGAAAGGGGACATTGTTGGAGTCCTGAAGGTCTTCTTCGTTAAGACCGGAATGATTGACAGAATATTTGGTTTTTCAGCTTCAGATATAAAAATAAGGGAGGAAATGGTGGACGCGAATCTCGTTTATAAACAGAATGGGGAACTGAAGAGGGAAAAGATACGGACTAGGTTTTTTGGGTACTTCAAAAGCTATATTGCAGAATGGGAACCGCTTATATCCAGTGAAAACGTCGAAGTTAAGAAAGGAGTTTTAAATAGGATAAAAATAAGGGAGATAACGTTGCAGCCAAACACTGTTGTAACTCCTCTGCACATAATGAGGAACGTTTTTGGAAGTGTAGTTGAGGTTGCCCAGAACGGCAAACCTTCGAGGGTTGAAGAGGAGAAAAAGATTGTGGAAGCTATATTCCTACCCACAAGAGATGGTAAAATCCAAAAAGGGGATCTTCTTGGCGTTCTTAATGTCTACTACACCGCAATCGGTAACTTTGAGCCGAAAATGGTTCCAAAAGAGGAGAAATTTGCAAGACTGGTCTATGACGTCTCAGGAAGAATAGTGAGAGATGGCATGATCCTTAAGCCGTTTGCTTACAGGAGAAAGCCAATTGCAAGATGGGAGCCAATTGTGGCTGACGAGGATATTAAAGTGAGAAAAGGAGAGCTTGCCGAAATTCGAGTCGAGCCGCTCAGGCTGGAAGAGAACACGATTGTTTATCCTCTCTACATTATGAGACATGCCCTAGGCACGATAATCGATCTCGTTGAATCAAAACCTGCAAAGGTTGAGAACCCGAAAACGATTCGCAAGGTTCTCTTTATGCCCGTCTTCGACGGAGAAATCAAAAAAGGGCAGCTAGTAGGAGTAGTGAACGTTTACAATGTCGAAGTTGAATCTTATGAAGTCCTCAGCAAGTGGCTAAACGAATGGGTCGAAGAAATGAAGAAGGTTTTAGGAGGGTAAGGATGAGGGCGGTAGTTTTCACAAACAAGGAGCTGGAACTGGAGGGTCTTGGCATCAGAGAAGTTTACCTGATCTTTGCTAAGGGTGTTAAGAGTAGCCTTACAGTCTCAGAGATTGGTGAGAGCGTCGGACTGGCGCAGAGCAAGATGCCTCTCTTAAGAAGGGCTGAGAAGATAGTTGAAAAACTGGAAAAGAATTACGAAGTCTTGGGAATTAGCGTTATTTTCAAG
>CAYSRI010000209.1:0-1985 GCA_964433405.1 uncultured archaeon
TTTGAATTGGATGCCCCGACGACGTACGGTTCCTCCACAAGCCTGCCCAGACCAGAACCGCCAAGTGTGTATATTCTCTTTACATGGAACCTCTTGGCAACCTCTATGTACGCATTTACCAGCTCAAAATGTCCTTCGTTGCTAATGCTCTGAAAATCGCCGACAAGGATTAGAAGATCTGGAGACTCGCCGTTCGATTTCCAAGCATAAACCTCGTTCCTAGGGATCCTTATTGTTCCATCATCGAGAACCATCACCTGCGGTGGGAAATGGTGCGAGTAGATTTCTACCACTTTTTCCGCTCCAAGCTCGTTTACCAGATGGTCCGCAACGAGCTTTCCAACATGTCCTATTCCTGGAAGACCCTCAATGAACACAGGATCCCTCAAGCCACAACTTTCAGGGTCTTTCAGATATCTAACATCCACTCTTTTTATCATTCCGCTCACCTTTTGAAAAAGAATCCTTTTTCCTTCCTCAACATCCTCCTATACTTCCCGTAGGGGTCCTCTGGAGAGAACCGTGGTGGAATCGGCATTCTAGTCTCTCCTCCACACTTAGGACACTCTTCCTTTAGCGTGTAATTACCGCATTTCGTGCACTTCCTCATCAGCGTCTTCATGCTGCCTCCCTGACAAAGTTTGCCTCTCCTCCGAGCTTTTTGGTTGCTTTGAGAACATTTTCGACTATGCTTTTTAAAGCGTTCTCGGCAACTTTGTAGTCCTCTGCCTCAACGACTATCCTATATCTAGGCGCGCCAATGTAGTTTATCTCTACCTTTACATTTTCCGGAGACTTTATCCCAGAGAAAACCTTTCTGATCCTCTCAACTCCATCAGACTGAAAGAACTTGACCTCAAAGATTCCCCGAACTTTTACTTTCTTTGGCTTTATATTTTCGCGAGCAATTTCAGCCATCGCCTTTGCAAATTCTTCCCCTACGAGGCCCGAAAGAACTTCGTAACCCTCGTATGCTGCTTCCTCAAATGCTGAATAAACGGAATCGTATTCCTTCAGCAGTTTTCTACCAATTTTTATCAGCTCATCTCTGCTTAACTTCACTTTTTCGTTCGCTATCTCCAGCCACTTAAAAGCGGCCATTTCGTTTTTCCACTGCTGAAGCTTTTCCCTTTTCTGCCTTTCATTAACATCCTTGATAGAGAGATCTATATGACCTCTTTTTGGATTGACATTTAGGACCTTACAGACGACTTTTTGTCCTTTTTTGACGTGATCTCTTATGTCCTTAATCCAGCCAGAAGCAACTTCGCTTATATGCACCATCCCTTCCTTATTTTCATACTCGTCCAGCGATACAAAAGCGCCAAAATCCAGAACTCTCGTGACTGTACCCACCACAATCTCTCCCACTGAAGGATAGCCTGTCCTTTTTATTATGAGTCTTTCTCCGCTTTCGCTTTTCATCTCCTTTTGTTAAGTTTTGTGTGAATTTAACTCTATCGGAGAATGGCTTGAACCTGTATGGGTTTCAAAATTCTAAAACAGAAAATTCAAATTCACCTCTGATATGCCTGTTTTGCCAAAATATGATCACCGCTACTTGTGAACTATCCCTACGGACAGGGCTTTGTGAGGATTTACTTCCCGGAGAATGGAAGCTTAGTCTCACGGGCGGGTTCAGACCTCCACTATCTTTACGGGTTCAGGGGCTAGTTTCTTTCATAATGTCCATACCACCATTGACATCTACATTCATAACTTCACCCCATTTTTGCAAATGTACAGCCCCCTATGCTTACTGTTGTTTCTGCTCACTTCTCCGCATGCAGACAATGCTTTAGCATGAGGTCTTGCAAGGAAAAAACGATAAGAAGAGTAATCAGAATTCAAAGACTTAATTTCTAAGAGAAAGGTCTCTAAACAAATTTTAAGTTTCTACGAAAAAATTATCTTTCATCGAATATAACAATTAATATGTGGGATGAAATATCAAAGCGCTATTACTATTGGAACCTTAGTAACCG
>CAYSRI010000210.1:0-1954 GCA_964433405.1 uncultured archaeon
GTCGAAGTACCTTCTGACGATTCTCTCAGCGAAAAATCTAGCTTTCTTGACGTCAAGGCCGAAATAAGAGAAAAATTTTTCGATCTGCTTCCTTGTCCTGAGCTGGTAAACATTTTCCGCAGAAGAAGTTATTATAAATGGAGTCTCAAACTTATTTACGACTTTTATCTCTTGCTTCAATCTTGCAAAAAGCAAAGATCTTCTTAGTCCCCTTGTTGATAAGAACTTCGAGATTCCGAACTCTATCGCAACGTCTTTTTCGCTTGCAAGCATTATGGTTGCATAATCCAGCTCCCTTCTTTCGCTGTCCAAAAGGATGTCAACCTTTTTTCTCATCACAGCTTCTTTGCATAGTCCAGAAGAGCAATCAACAGCAACGATGGCATTTTCAATGCCTTTAAGCTTTTCTCTCAGCTCTTTGCTGTTTTCAGCCCTAACAATATAGCCGTAATATCCTTCCTTCTGAGGTTTCTCGCTCAAAACAACGAAACCTTCAAATCCAAGATCAAATTTAGGCGGGTAAAATCTTACGAAATCGAACATAGCTCTCTTGCGAATTCCAGTGCTTTTTCCCTTTTTGCTGGATATACAACCAGTTTAACCTTGACTGCTATTGGATCTACGCTTGAGAGCTCTATTTTTCCAAGATAGGCTTTTTGCTTGTCAAGCCTTATGTGCAAAATGTTTTGCGCATCCAATCTTTCATCAAGCGTGTTCAGCAAAATATCTTTCTGATCTTCAATCAATTTAACGAAGTTTTTCCAGAACGACTTTATTTCCGAACCATTCTTCAGCTCAACCTCCAAAAATTCAAGGGGGTTACCATAATGGCCTGAAGCCCTGCTAACCTGAATTTCGAATTCAAAAGGAAAAAGATTGGCAATAGCCTGGGAAACCTTTTCCCGGCTCTCAGTTGAGTGAACAACTGCCGAAACTTTAATCCACTCTATTTTACCTTTCATTTCTGAAGTTTGCCCTGTAGCTCGGCCTAACCTTCTCAGCACCTCTGCCTCTTCTGTGTAGACCTCTCGCTTTTCTGCCTGCGGGTGTTAAGCCGCGATAAACTCTGCCTTTCTGCTTTGTGATCCAGTTTAAGTTCTTATCTGCAAGAATATCCGGACAGCTTCGATCCACAAGGATTACTTCAAACCACTTGAACTTTGCATCCTCTCCAACCCAATAGGAGCCGAGAACTTCCATGTTCGGATACTTCCTGTTCGCCCTCTCTTCTGCTATCCACTGAAGTCCCTTTTTTGGAGTTAATCTGCCCACCATCTGGTTCTTTGTCTTCCTTCCTCTACTCGGCCTTCTAGGCAGCCTTCCACCCCTTCTGACTCTAACACGAACAACGATTATTCCTCTCTTTGCCTTATAACCAAGAGTTCTTGCCCTGTTCAGCCTCGTAGGTCTTTCAACCCTTACGATTGCAGGTTCTCTTCGCCATTTCTGAAGTCTTTCCCATATCAGCTGCCTCATCTGCTCCTCATTCTGCCAGGTTTCAGCTATGAATGCGTACATAGACTTCATCCAGCAACCACCCCTGTTTTAGGCTCACTCAGAAGTTCTATTTTCCTGATCTCAACCCTTCTGATCGGATAAATCTTCTTTGCGCCCTTGTAAATCTCTGACGGGATCTTCCCCAGCACGCATTCCTGAAGGAACTGAACAAAGTTAAGAGAACTCTTGCTCTCCACAATCTGCCTTGAAATAGCTCTTATCGCCCTCTTCTGTGAACTCTTGCACCTTTTCACCGTAAATACTACGGGCTTTACCCTGATTCTGTACCCGTCTGCAGTCTGAAGATCGATTACATCCTCGATCTTACTCGTTCTACGTCTTACAAGGCTGTTTAGGTACTCTCTCATCAACTCGAATCTGTGGAACTTAGTGTACGCTTTCTCGCCAGCTACCTTGTGAACCTTGAATACCAGTTTTTTATAGGGATTCTGGTTTG
>CAYSRI010000211.1:0-1917 GCA_964433405.1 uncultured archaeon
TCCGGCTACAGCGTTAGGGCTAGACTTTGCTGAAACTTTCAGAACCTCCACAGACTCAACCTCCCCTTCGAGTTCCCCTCCAGAGATTTTGTTGATTTAAAAGTGTATAGATCTTCTTTAGTTTATCATAGCATCGGCTAAATAATTATGCAAGCTTCAAATTATCAGTAATAATTTGGATTCTCTCTATTGCCTGAGTCATGCCTGTTTTGGGTTCGATCTCCAGGTAGAGCGCATCCAGTTCCACTGCACCACTTGCAACCTCAAATCTTGTTGGCCGTTGTGTGAGAAACTTGTTTATAACTTGCTCTACCTTGACACCGAGGACGGAATCACGAGGTCCAGTCATGCCGACATCTGTTATATAACCAGTGCCTTTGGGCAGTATCCTCTCATCAGCGGTTTGTATATGAGTATGAGTGCCGATTACAGCAGAGACACGCCCATCTAAGTACCATCCGAATGCCACCTTTTCTGAGGTAGCTTCGGCATGGAAGTCCACAATAACGACAGGTGTTTTTGCTTTTAGAGAATCCAGGATCTGGTCGATCATTCTGAAGGGGCAGTCGAGGGGTGGTAAGAAAACCCTGCCTGCGAGATTAACTATTCCCACTTCGATATCCTGCTTAGTTTTTACAACAGCATATCCTTGGCCCGGTGTACCGGGCGGGTAGTTTGCCGGTCTTACAATCCTTTTATCATTGTCAATAAAACTGTAAACCTCTTTGCGGTCCCAAACATGGTTTCCCATCGTTAGGACATCGATACCTGTTTCATAGAGTTCTTGAGCTATTTCTTCTGTGATTCCATTTCCACCAGCGGCGTTTTCGCCGTTGGCCACTATAAGCTCTGGCCTATATTTTTCTTGGAGGAATGGCATCAATTCTTTAACAGCTCTTCTCCCTGGTCTGCCCACGATATCTCCAATAAACAATACCCTCAATCCCAATACATCTTGCCTCCTATAGTTCACAAATCTATCTTGAATTTAATTATAATGAATAATTTGTTTTCAAAAAAGTCGCAGGAAATTGTTGAAAGATCCTAGCCAACAATTTCCTGCGACATCAATCGTGGTTCATGGAGTTTACTTAGCATAATCCACCGTTCTCGTTTCTCTGATTACGACCACTTTGATCTGCCCTGGGTATTCCAATTCTTCTTCGATCTTCTTAACAATATCATGTGCCAACTGTGCTGCCTGTAAGTCATCGACTACCTCTGGTTTAACCATTATCCGCACTTCTCTCCCAGCTTGAATGGCATAAGCTTTTTCAACGCCTTCAAATGAATCAGCAATTTCTTCTAGCTTTTTAAGCCTTTTTAGGTATGTTTCAAGTGTTTCTCTTCTAGCACCGGGTCTTGCAGCAGATATAGCATCTGCGGCTTGGACGAGAACGGCCTCTATTGTCTCCGGTTCATAGTCTCCGTGGTGAGCAAGTATGCAATGGACCACCTCTGGGCTTTCATGGTATTTGCGCGCCAACTCAGCCCCAATTGTCACGTGAGGTCCTTCGATTTCGTGGTTTACCGCTTTTCCGATATCGTGAAGAAGACCAGCTCTTTTTGCGAGCTGGACATCCGCTCCCAATTCAGCCGCCATTGTTCCAGCCAGGTAAGCAACTTCCAAGGAGTGTTTTAAGACGTTTTGTCCGTAGCTAGTGCGATATTTTAACCTGCCTAATAACTTGATCAATTCCGGATGCAGGTTAGGAACTCCTACCTCAAAGGCTGCTTGTTCCCCCTCTTCTCTAATTTGTTGTTCGATTTCTTTTTGGGATTTTTCGACCATTTCCTCGATGCGAGCCGGATGGATTCTACCGTCAGCGATAAGTTTTTCTAAAGCGATGCGAGCTGTTTCCCGCCGTATCGGGTCAAAACCCGATAGAATAACGGCTTCAGGAGTATCATCTATGA
>CAYSRI010000212.1:0-1872 GCA_964433405.1 uncultured archaeon
GTCGCATAGCTTCTTCTCTTTGCAATTACTCCTTCCATCGGGTTTGAAACCGCGTAAACGTAGAGATGGGGAACATCGTCGATGCTTATTTCGGGCCAGCAGCTCGGAGATAATCCTACGCCTTTGCCAGGGCGAAATTCGAGGTATCCATGGGTTCCAAAGTGAACTAGAATGTCAGCTCCAAAAACTCTCGTTATCCATCTGTAAACAGCGATCCACTGATGCGGTGGGGTTATGGTGGGATCGTGAAGAATTCTGCATACCCTTCCATCGCATGAAGAGCCTGCGCAGCCGAATTTTGGCTGGGTTAAGACCACAAAGTTTCCAAATCTCAACCCTGGTATCACGAATTTCCCTTCGTATACCATTCCAACGAGTTCTTTTTTGACCTTCTTAGCAAGAACCTCTGCTGGGTCTCCCCAGTCTTTAATTAACTTTTTTACGGCATTTTCTGGAAGTTCCTTGAGCCAGGAGATGTAGGAGTCGTAATCAACAAATCCAATAACTCCTCCTTTAGCAACTACCTCTTCAACGTTTGTCCATCTGAATTCGCTTATTGCTTTTTTGCTCAAAAATAAGTTTATGAGTTCTTTTCCATTTTCAGGCTCATTTTCAACAGAATATCCGAGATCCTTTAGCTTTTTAAGCAACCTAACAACACTTTCAGGAACATCAAGCCCCAGTCCTACGCCGATTGAGGATTCAAGATTTTTGCATGGAGGATTTATGAGAACGACTGCAATTCTTCTTTCCGAGACTTTTTTTCTCCTCAAATCAACCCATTTTCTAACTCTCCTCGCAATTAGCTCAGCATGAGCTTTGAATGGTTTATAGTCCTTTGTCTCACCGATTACTGGAAAAGAATATGGAATCGGTTCAATCACTCCGTCTATTTCGGGCATAATTACGTTGTAAACCTGACTTAGGTAGTCAATCGAATCCTTCTCAAGCCACTCCTCAAGCGTCATATAAAAAGACGTTATTGGACTGATAACTGGTACACCGAGATTCATGAGAACCTCGATTTTCCCCTTTAAAAGTGAGAAATAGCTTAAATTGACAATCGCATCGACTATAGGTTTTCTGTCTTTGAAAAAGAATTTATTGATGCTCTCGGAAACATCCGGAATTTCGACAAACTCATCCTTATGCTTTCTCGTGAAAATCGCAACAACTCCAAGCCCCGCCTTTTCAATTTATTTTATAAGCTCATTTAAATATTCTGCTTTTCCAAAAAGGATGTGGTTTCTATAGGCAATGATTCCAACAAGAGGTCTCTTTTCGTATTTTTCCAGGTATTGCTCGAGGTCTTCGAAAATGCCGAGTTCAGGATGGTAAATGCCATGCCATGGGACTTTCTTGACTTCAGGAACTTCGATTTCTAATCCGAGCTCTCTCAGGATAAGATGCACGAGAGCTGAAAAGTTCTCTCTTCCTGCTGTTAACCATAATTCTCTCGCTTTTAAAAATGAGTCGGATTTGATCTTGCTTGGATATTCCGAGAAGATTGAGATAACAACCTTCGCTTTTGTTTTTTCCACTATCTCAACCACTTCTTCTGGCAAATTTCTTGAATACACAAATAACGCATCACAGTTTTCGATTTCATCTTTGTAATCGTTGCATCCCGAATCGCTTACGATTCTGAATTCAAACTCATGCTCCCTAGCTTCACCCTGAAGAACCTCTCTTAGCAAAGGAATTAAGACGGAATCGTAGCCAATAATGAAAAATAGCTTCATTTGCTCACCTCGGAAAACTTCAATCCATAATACTTTTCAAAGATTTGATCCGCAATTGCCTCGTAATCGACTGGAAGTTCTGGGTAATAATTCTTAGCATGCCAAAGAATTAACATATGAGCAATTATTG
>CAYSRI010000213.1:0-1847 GCA_964433405.1 uncultured archaeon
TCGACAGACGAAGTATATGGAGACATAATAAGCGGTTCTTTTAAAGAAGATGACAGGCTGAAGCCATCTTCGCCATACTCTGCAACCAAAGCTGGGGCAGATCTGCTCGTTTTGTCTTACATAAGAACCTATGGAATAGATGCGAGGATCACAAGGTGCACAAACAACTACGGACCTTATCAGTTTCCAGAGAAGCTAATTCCGAAAACAATAATAAGAGCATTTTTGGGATTGAAGATACCCATCTACGGGACAGGAAAAAATATCAGAGACTGGATATTCGTTGAAGACCATTGCAGGGCAATAGATCTTGTTCTCCAGAGGGGTGAGCCCGGAATTTATAATATATCGAGCGGTGAAGAGAAGACGAACCTTGAGGTTGTGGAAACGATTTTGAAGATTATGGGAAAAGATGAAAAATTGGTAGAATTCGTAGAAGATCGCCCTGGCCACGATCTTCGTTACAGCTTGGATTCTTCAAAGATCAGAGAACTCGGATGGAAGCCGAAAGTCAGTTTCGAAGAGGGAATAAATAGAACTGTAGAGTGGTATTTGCAAAACAAGTGGTGGTGGGAAAAATTGATAGATGAAAAGATCTTGCATCCAACACCTTGGAAAGTTCAGTGGTGAGAGAATGAGGCTTTTCATCACAGGCGGTAGTGGGTTGCTCGGGAGTAAGGTTGCAGAGATAGCAATGGAGAAGGGTTACGAGGTTTTTTGCGGTTACAACACACATTTTCCTGAAGTTGGTATTCCAGTCAGAATAAACCTCTTGGACAGAGATTTCGTAAGGGCTTTAAAAGATGTGAAGCCCGAAGTTATAGTTCATTCTGCAGCTTTAACAGATGTCGATAAATGCGAAATAGATAAAGAAGTTGCATACAGAATAAACGTCGAAGCAACAAAACTCATAGCGGATTTTTGCAGGAAAAATGGGTCTCACTTAATCTATGTTTCCACAGACTACGTTTTCGATGGACAAAAGGGTTATTACAAAGAGGATGATGAGCCAAGACCGATAAATTACTATGGCTACACAAAGTTCTTAGCAGAGAGCTTTTGCAAAGATTTCTGCATAGCAAGGACTTGCGTGATCTATGGCTCAAAGCCTGCAAGTGGAAAAGTGAACTTTGCCTTATGGCTGATAAAAAATCTTGAAGAAGGAAAAGAAGTGAAGGTTGTTACAGACCAATTCATAACTCCAACTTTAAACACGAATTTGGCTAACATGCTCCTAGAAATTGCAGAAAGAAAACTTATCGGAATTTTTCATTTAGCTGGCTCTACAAGAGTTTCGAGGTTTGATTTCGCTGTTGAAATTGCGAAAGCTTTTGATTTGGATGAGAATTTGATCAGAAAAGCGAAGATGGATGAGATGAAATGGGTTGCAAAGAGGCCGAGGGATTCTTCTCTCGATGTTTCGAAGGCAAAAGAAATGCTAAAGGAGAAACCCATGAGTTTGAAAGAGAGCTTGTTGAATTTGTTTAAGGAGTATCGAGGTGTTTAACAGGGATTTGTCAAATCTCAATTCCAGCTTTAATCAATGCCTTCTTTATTCTCTCTATTTCTTGCTCAAGTTTTTCAAATCTCTTTTCCAGCAAATCATTTGTCTTATCAAGCTTTGAGGAAATCACTCTGACTTCTTCTTTGACTTCTTTTACTTCTTTTTTCAGCTCGATCCTTGTCTCTTTTATTTCCCTAATCGTCTCATCTTGCTTCTCCAGCATTAGATCCATTTTCGAAAGCATTGTGTCTTGTTTTTCGAGCATTAGATCCATTTTCCCGAGCATCTTGTCCTGTTTTTCCAGCATTAAATCTTGCTTCTCGAGCATTAAATCCATTTTCGA
>CAYSRI010000214.1:0-1845 GCA_964433405.1 uncultured archaeon
ATGGGACATAAGGGTACTGGAATCTGTTTACTTTAAGCGCAGAGGAATGGGGGACTATGTACTGAGCTTTAATGCGACAGTATTGTTCACTCCAAGATTTCCAAGGAATTACAAAAAGGTCCTTGGAAAACCTAATTTTTTTCAAATTTAACCTAAGATTAATTTTATCCGCCTTTCAGAGATTTCATAAAGCCTTTAAATAGAAGAATCCATTATGGAATACAGCAAAAAATATATACTAAAAAAGCAATATCTACCATGAAAAAAAATTTCAATTTGGTGGTAGCTGCAGCCCTAACACTTACGATTTTAGCGATTCTGCCGGCTTTATCAGCAGTTTGTCCTGAAGGATGCACATGTCTTTCGGAAGAGAACGCTAAAAAGCTCGGATACACTTATTGCCAGAAGGAAAAGATAGTCTGCGGATACGATCAGTTAAAGAGCCCGATGTACTGCTACCAGCCACCGGTTACGCCTAAACCAACAACTCCTGTTTCCTGCCCTGCCAACTGCTCCTGTCTAACCAAAGAGGAGGCAAAGAAGATAAATGCTGTTCCATGCAACAATCAAGAAATCCTCTGCGGCTATGATCAGTTTGAGAACCCGAAATACTGCTTTGAAAAGCCTACAACACCAACAGCAACCCCTGTAACGCCCCAGCCAAAGCCTGATCTGGTGATTTTGGATGTCTGGGGATACGGTGACGTGGAGGGTGTCTATACTGAGATCAGATATATTATCCAGAATATCGGAAGCGCAGCCTCCGGAAAAAGCACGACTGAGATCTATATAGATGGATCTAAGGTAGTCGAACACGAAGCAGGGCCGCTCAATGCTGGAGAATACAGGGTTGAGAGAGTTCAGTATCAGGGAACTTGTTCGGGATCAGCAGACGATTTCACAATCAAGGCCGATGTTTATAACGTGGTTGACGAGCTGAATGAAACGAACAACAAGTACGCAAGGAGTTATAGCTGTCCTCCAGAAAAGAAGCCAGATTTTGCACCCCTGTATGTGGGGCAGAATGAGGAGAACTACTACTGCCTGAACCGTGAATACAGGAACGACTTAATGTTCACGGTAATGAATTTCGGAAATGCAAGTGCAAGCACCGATGTGAGACTTTACATCGACGATGTCTGGGTTGCGACGGCCTACATTCCTTCACTGGCTTCAGGGGAAAGATATGAAGGATTCTTCAGATACAACGGCTCATGCCAAGGCTCAAGCGATGTCTTGAAGGTGGTTGTTGATTACCAGGGACTTATCAGCGAGTGGGATGAGGATAACAATGTTTTAATCAAGCAATTCAGCTGCTACGTCTCCCCGCCGGAAAGCGGGGTGCCCGATCTTGTTGTGGAATATACTAGATGGACAATGCTGGAACCCTGGACGTACAAGCTTGAGTACCTGATTTCGAACAGAGGCAGCGGATATGCCTGCAACTCAACAACCGCTGTATACGTCGATCCACTCATGATTTCCCATGGAAGCCCTGTAGCAACTGACAACGTCGCAAGGTTAGCTCCGATGGAGTCGAGGATGGAGGAATTTGCTTGGAGGTACAACAGATCTCAATGTACCGGATCTCTGGACGTCATCCGGGTGGTTGCGGATTACAGGAACGAAATAGCTGAGATCAACGAGACGAACAACGCTTACTCGACTGAGTGGGCATGTCTGCCACCCACTCCGGTTCTAAAGCCCGATCTAGTGATCTCGAACGTCTTCTATGAGGCCCCGCCAGGAGAATTGAAAAATCTGACGCTAAGGTACACGATCACAAACCAGGGACACGTTGCAAGCGGTAGTTCTGCTACGAAGATCTGGATAAACGGCGATCTG
>CAYSRI010000215.1:0-474 GCA_964433405.1 uncultured archaeon
CAACTGTAAACGTATTCAAGGCTCTAGGAGTGGACTTCACAATAGCAGAAGATGAATGGTGTTGCGGTTCACCGATGTTCAGAACGGGGCAGTGGGACTTGGCAAAAGAATTCGCGGAACACAACGTTGCACTGCTTGACAAGTACGGTGCCGAGGGTTTCATTACCTCATGCGCAGGCTGCTACAAAGCTTTGAAGAAGGACTACCAGGAAGGGCTTTCCATGCGAAGGTATTGCACTCAACGCACGTAGTCGCTGAGAGGTTAAAGAAGGGAGAGGTTAATTTCACTGGCAAATTTGAGAAGATCGTAACCTACCACGATCCATGCCACCTTGGCAGGCATTGCGAGGTATACGAGGAACCAAGGGAAGTCTTAAGGGCTATTCCCGGCGTTAAGCTGGTTGAAATGGAGAGGAACAGAAAGTTCTCATTCTGCTGTGGTGCCGGAGGAGGAGTAAGGTCTGCATTCCCAGA
>CAYSRI010000215.1:517-1273 GCA_964433405.1 uncultured archaeon
TGCATTGCAGGCAAAAGGTTCAAATATGAAAATGATGGATGTCATAGAGATCCTAAACGAAGTGCTTGGCAAGAAGTAGATTCGGGAGATGCTTATGAGCCCAAAAAGAAGAGTACTTGCAGCTTTGATGAGGGGATCGGTAGACTATACGCCAGCATCCTCAGCAACGACTTTGGGCATTAGAGATGCAATGGTAGCCTTTAATTCTTTTTATCCTGCTGCTCACAAGGATCCAGAAAAGATGGCAAAGCTTGGCGCATCTTTATGGGAACTCGCAAAGCTTGAAGTCGCAAGAGTTCCATTCTGTCTCACTGTAGTTGCAGAGGCTTTGGGTTGTGGGATAAACTGGGGGATGGAGGTCAGACAGCCCTCGATTTCGAAGCACCTATCCCCAGATCAGATAACTTTGCCAGAAGATCTTCTAGATAGAGGTAGAATTCCGGTAGTCAGGGAAGCAATCAAGATTCTAAGAAGAACAGTTGGAGATTTCCTGCCAATACTGGTTGGCTTTGAGGGGCCATTCACATTAGCCGGACATTTGGTCGGAACCGAGAAGCTTTTGGGGATGTGCATAACACAGCCGAAAAAAGTAGAAGAAATCCTCGAAATAACAACGGAGGCGCTCATCATTGTATTGAAAGACATGATTAGGGCAGGAGCAGACTACTACGTTATCCCGGATCCAACGGCAGCTCCAGACGTCTTAGATCCGTCGATGTTCAAACAGTTCGTGGTTCCCAAGCATTTAGACATCAC
>CAYSRI010000215.1:1283-1826 GCA_964433405.1 uncultured archaeon
GGCTGAATGTGGATACAATGGGTTGAGCATAGAAGAAGTCGTTGATCTTGTGGAAGCAAGAAAGATTGTGGGGGACGACATAGCACTTGTTGGAAATGTGTCAACGAAAAAGACTCTGCCCTTCGGAAAGCCTGAGGATGTGAGAGCTGAAGCTCTCAAGGCTCTTGAAGCCGGGGTCGACATACTCGCCCCCGGATGCGGAATACCGCCGATAACTCCAATTCAGAACATTGTAGCTCTTGTTGAAGCTGCAAGAGAGTTTGCCGAGAAGAGAGGTAAAAAGGTTAGAAGGACTTCCACCTACACCATGGAGATCCTCAAAGAGGAGGAAAAGAGAAAATCTCTGAATCCTGAGGAACTGATAAAGGACATGATGCCGACAGAAGAACCATTCAAGTCAATCGCTTATGCTGTGTTCAGAGGAGATGCACAAAAAGTATCCGAACTCGTAAAAGAAGCTCTCAAGAAGTTCAATCCTAAAGAGGTCGTTGACAAGGGGTTGACAGTGGGATGAATGCAGTTACAAAGCTATACGAAAACGGT
>CAYSRI010000216.1:0-1821 GCA_964433405.1 uncultured archaeon
CCTGAATATGCTGGCATTTACTTTTTATGCAGAGGTTTTGCAACACTCTGACTCCAAGATTTCAAGCACCCTGTCGTTTTCTTCCCTCTTGCCGATCGTCATTCTAATAAAATTACCATCAAGACCTATCAAGCCACTTAGATTTCTCACCACTACTCTGTGCTGAAGTAGCTTCTCAAACAGAGCTTTTTCGGTTCTGAAAAGTATGAAATTTGCCTCAGAAGGGTAAACTTCAAATCCGAGTCTTTTGAGTTCCCTGAACACCCTTTCACGCTCTTCAACTATCTTTCTCTTCAATTCGAAATAGTAATCTAGCGATCTTATTGCGGCAACTGCTGCAGCAACCCCCGGAGTGGGAATTGCAAAGGGTAGCCTTACCTTCTCTAGAGCTTCAGCTATTTCCCTCTTCGCTATCGCATAGCCTATCCTCAAACCTGCTAGTCCGAAAAACTTAGAAAAGCTTCTAAGAACTATCACGTTGTCGAATTCGTGAACCAGATCTAATAGGCTTTTTTCCGAAAACTCTACATAAGCCTCATCGATCAGAACGTATTCTGAGGTTTCTGCAATTCTTTCCGCAATTTTTCTTTCCACAGTGTTTCCCGTTGGATTGTTCGGTGAACAAATTATCGACAACTTCGGTTTCTCCCTTTCAAAAAAATCAGGATCCAGAGAATAGCGTTCGTATACTGGAAGCAAAATCGAGGCATTACGGAGCATTGCATAAGTCAGATAAAGGGAGTACGAGGGCATGGGAATTGCCACCTTGTCCAATTCATCAAGAAGAATGTCACATACTCTAGAAATGAGTTCGGAAGATCCGCATCCTATGGCTATATTCTCAACCCCTATACCTAAATATTCAGAAATTGCCTTTTTTAGCTTGATATAACTGGGATCAGGATATCTGTTTATCTTATCCACAGATTCTATATACGACTTCTTAACTTCCTCACTTGGTTGGTAAGGATTTTCGTTGGAGTTGAGCAATATCACATCCCCTCCGGGGAAAATACCCGCGTCATAGGGGTTTATGATCCTTACGACGTTTCGCATAATTTATCCAAATCTTCATAGTTTTTAAAGACTTCTCATAATAGAAAATAGGAAGAATTCGGTAAAAAGACTGTTGTAATTTTGAGTTCCCTAAGTCGAAAATATAATAAAACCTAGTAATTGAATGAGTTTAATGCTTGGATTCGAGGAGATAATATTAATTGCTATAATCGCTCTGATAATTCTGAGCCCGGAAAAGCTCACTGAATTTTTAAGAGAACTTGGAAGAATATACGCAGAGTATAAAAAGGCAAAAAGAATCATCGAACTCGAAGTTCTCTACGGCGTTTCGAGCGAGGAATTAAAAGATGAGATGGAAAAGAAATACCGAGAGTTGAAAATCGAGCTTGAAAGTATCAAAAACGGGAAAGCTCCTCCTCACTGAGTCCAGTAAGCTCTATTACCGTCAATCCGGTTTTTAGCTCTTTTGCTTCCAGTTCCGAAAGCCTTTCTTTAAAGCTCTCGTCAGAAAGAATCATACTATTGCCGAAAGGATCCTCTAGAATGATTGTTAGCTCCTCATCACCATCAATTACATTATTTATCCTCTCAAGAATCCATTCGCATCTCCTAACCTTTTCTTCGTCTCCCTCATTCCATTTTATCGCTACTCTTACAATTTCGGCTACTCTACGAAGGACACCTTCCAGATTTGTTATGAAAGCCTGGCTGGCGGGTCCTGGTTCAATAGAAACCCCTAGCTCAGGAATCCTAATCGTGCCCGAAGTTGATCTTACTACTTTTGTAAAAAGATTGTCCCTGTTT
>CAYSRI010000217.1:0-1790 GCA_964433405.1 uncultured archaeon
TCATCTCTCTTTTTTTCCTTCTTCTCTTCAATCTTTTCTTCCACCTTTTCTTCTACCTTTTCTGGCAGCCTAGCTTCTCCTATCTTAACGAGAGCTTTTAACTCATCATCAAGAGCTTCAGGTGGCAATAAAGAGGCGAGAGTGAGCATTTGAGCATGGGCCTTAATCAAGAGATCGGGCATGACATCCTTCTCTAGGATTCCTGCATTTATAGCAAGATTTCTTGCGTCCATGTATCCCTTGATCAGCAGTATTTCAGCAGTCTCCTTCGTAACATAGCAGCAGTTGACTGCCAGATTTATTGCAATTCTGTAGGCGTTCTGGAAGTCCTTCAAGATTGCTTCTTCGTCGATCTTTAGCAGTTCAGGTGTAAGAACGACACCATCGTAAACGGCCAAGGTCTCCAGTCCGATTTTAAGCGGTTTTATGTTTAATTTTTCGAGTGCCTTGGCAACTTCTGCTTTTACAACTTCTCCTGCCTTAACTACAGTAGCTGTCTTCTTTATAACTACCTTTCCCTTTTCAACTGCTGCTGGAATGCCAGCCACTTGGAGTTCTGCCATGGCTGGACCCGGAGGAAGTGAGGTTGGTCCCTCTTTTACGACAACGTCAATCGGTGAGATCTGGTTTGGTTTTAGTGGAGAGTCTATTTTTAGGCTTTCCAGTTTCTTGTAAATTTTGAAAGGGTTTTCATTCGTTGCAATTATAGCCACTTGTCCTTTTGCATATTCTTTGAGCTTTTCGTATCCACCGCCGACTGAATCGAGGGCTAAGTTCAATAAAGTCTTCTTCACGACCTTCAGTTCGGCTGATCCCTTTAGCTCTCTCTTTATTTTCTGCATGAGGTTTGCGGGGACTTTTTCAAAGTTTGCTAGTGCTAGAACCTTGTACGATGAGATCACCTTTTTCAGCTCCTCAACCTGGTTTACCTTCCATTGTGGTGGAGCACCCTTTATTGCTGACATTATACCACCCTAACCGCTGGACCCATTGTTGTTTTAACAAAAACAGATTTCAAAACGAGAGAAGGATTTTCGTACTTGTTCTCGACGATTTTTAACACTTCAAGTGCGTTGTCTGCGAGAAGTTCTGGTTTCATAGTCTTAATGCCTATTGGTACATGGAATGTCATTTTATCCCTTGTCCTTATTTTCACGGAATTTCTTAGCCTGTCTATTATAGGCTTCGGGTCTGAGAGTGGCGGTATCGGCTGTGGAATCTTTCCTCTGGGTCCTAGGATTGCACCGAGTTTCTTACCGATTTCGGGCATCAGAGGCGCTTCTGATATGAAAAAATCTACGCTATTTATGACTTTTCTTGCCTTCCTTTTATCCTTTGAAAGAGCATCAATGTCTTCAGGCGAAAGCACCAGATCAGCCTTAGCATCTCTGGCCTTAAGAATCGTTTCTCCCCTAGCAAAAACCCCTACTTTCCGTGGCTTTCCAACACCATGTGGTAAAGTCACTAGTGCATCAATTCTGTTCTCTGGCTTCTTCATATCCACATTTCTTAAATTCACAGCCATTTCTACCGTCTCGGTGAATTTTCTGTCTTTTGACTTTGATACAGCTTCATTTATTGCCCTTACCAGTTCTTCCTTATTGACGAGCATCTAATCCCTCCCGTAGTGCAGCGGCTTTTGAGCCTCCTACGGATTTCGGACAGTATACCTAAGGTATTTTAAACTATCGCTTCTCTTCAGCTCTTCTTCTTTCTCAGCTTCTGAACTTCGTATTTCTCCTTTTCCTCCTTAGTCTCCAGCTCTTCCTTGGTCTTCTCTTTTGTGGCCT
>CAYSRI010000218.1:0-1781 GCA_964433405.1 uncultured archaeon
TATGAAAAAGAGGAGTTGAAAAGATTTTTGCAAGAACTCTGGAAGAAGTATCCCGTGAAGACGATCAAAGACAAAAATTCTACTTTAATAACCTTAGAATCCAGGACTGAAATTGTGCTTACAGAAAAAGATAAAATAATGCTGGAGAGAGTAGCTATGGCTGTAAACGAGTATTTCAGTTCAAAATACGAAATAGGAATACTATGGAATGTAGACACGCATCAAAGCATTGCTTTTATCTCCTGCAAGAAGTGGGGAGAGAGCGATTACTACTGTGGTATAAGTAGAGACCATGCAGACGATCCAGACTACTGGACTCAAATTCCTCCTCCACCCGGTTATCCTGATTGGTTTTGGAAGTTCATAATGCAGGTGGTTCATTCTTGGACGCACTACTACAACCCAGACTTGGCAACGGGTTCTGCTCCAAGCGAATGCAAGTATTATGCGAACGTAGCTAAGAGCAAGTACTCGAGTGGAGATAAGTATTCAGCCTTCCAGAATTTAGGATATGCAAGCCACTTTATAAATGATGTGGGTAATCCTTTACATACTGGGGCAGAACTTCGTCAAATTGTGCTTTCAGCCCTGAGATTTGGCGATTTGAAATACATCCATTTTGCATACGAAGGCTACGTTTCCAGTAATTGGAACTCTGGCTATAGCTTCAAATCCATAGTCGAAAGCAACTGGTATTATTATCCAATCATCGATCCAGAAAAAGCGACTAAAGATTTAGCCACTTATGCTCATCAGTATGCAGACACCATTGTCTGGACAATTTTTACAAATCCAGATACATGGCAAAATGACCAAAACTTAAGAAAGATCACAGAAAACTGTTTGCTCGAAACAGCTAAATACTCCCTTGGATTGGTTAAATACGTGAGGGGATAGCAATGCGAGAAAATCTGAACATCCTGATCTTTTTCCTTGCGATCTTTTTAATCGCACTTGGGCTTAGATTCACTCCAAGCTTGTCCTTTCTCGGAATAATGGTATTGTTCGCAATAGTGCCAGCGATTATGCTTAGATTCCAGAGCTTCTTTTCAAAAAAGACAACAATTTTAGGAATTTTTGTTGCTGGAATTGCTGCTAATTTTCTTTTGGGCTCAGCTTTGCTCAATGTAAAGGATCCAGTTCTCGGGGCTTTTCTGATGTCTTTGCTACCCATAACTCTGATAATTGTTCCAGATGTTTTTGCAACATCCATTCTGCTATCTGCAGGTGTTAGCAGAAAAGAAATCTTTGCATTCTACTTCTGGTTCCTGATTTCCGCTGGACTGGCAATTCTCTTTCTGCTTCCAACTGGAAGAGCAGAACCGACTGGTTTTCTTCAGAATCTGCCAAAAGAGTTTCAATTTATTCCTGTGGTTGTTGTGTACACAGAAATCTCTTTAATTCCCTCTGCTTTTTGCTTTGTTTTCAGGAAACTGAAAACCTTCTTAGTGTTTCTTCCGATGCCGATCGTTCTCGGCTACGCATTACTCTTCTCCATTTGAAATGAATTAAAAAGCCCTCAGGCTTCAAAACTTTTTAAATATTAGCCTATTGTAGGTCCAATAATCTGGATAACAACAGAGAAACAGCCCAAATCAGGTATATTTAGCCTCTTTCAATATCTCACTTAGTATGAATTCTTTTACATGGAAAAGTCTTAAGCTTAAAAAGTGTTACCAAATTAAAGAATTTTATTCCAACTCTAAACTTTTACATATATGTCAGCAAGTGGCAAAAACTTTATATATTTGTAGCATGCCACATAGCTTAGTGAGAGCATG
>CAYSRI010000219.1:0-1731 GCA_964433405.1 uncultured archaeon
AGTGTCCACCCAGCCAGTAAAGCTTTCTACACTTCTCACCGAACCATAGTTCGTACCATTCCAACATATCTTCTGGAAGCCCTTGCTCTTTTAGGACCATTAGAGCCTCCTCTCTGGTAGGCCTCCTCAGTAAAGTGTTGCAAACACTGCAGCGATCCATGACTATCTGGAATTTTATTCCAATAGCCTTCAGTTCCTTCATTTGTTCTGCAACATCATTGGATTTTAAAAGAAAAACCTCTCTTTTAATCTTCTTGGCTTTTTCGTACAATCTTTTATCTTTTGTAAGCAAAATCCTGTCTTCAAAGCCCCTTAGCAAAAATTCGTCCTCGTCTTCAGCGTCAAAATCCCCTATATATAGAGTGTCATAGCCCGATATCCGGAGCCAGACTGCAAGCTTTCCGAGCATCCTGTCGCAAATGAACTTCACTTCCACCATCTTGGATCGTTCCTGCACATCAGAACCCGGTATATCTCTTTGGCAATGTCTGTTCTCAGTTCAATATTTTTTGCGAACTCAATCGCGAATTTGTTCTTCACAGCATATTCAACGGCCTGAAAGGCAAGTTCAAGCTTATCCGCGTCTTCGACGTATTTTTCAACTTTTGAACCGTCAATCTTAAATCTCCTTGTCTCTTCTTCGAGCCTCTCTTCATCGACCTTCACATACCTTTTTGCTATCTTGTGAAGATCCGTCGTTCTGCTTTCGTGAAGATCATGGGTTAGCCCTAGAAATGCGGCTCGCAGGCAAGTTTCTAGGTTCTCCCCGCTCTTTTCAGCAAGAATAAATGCGATGATCGCTGTCCTGAAGCTGTGCTCAGCAACACTTTCAGGATTCTCGATCCCAATCTTGAACCAGCCTGATCTCGGCGTTAACTTGAGGCTACCGACTTCGTGGAGAAACTTCACAGTGTCTTCCATACCCTTAATAAACATTAGTGGCAATAAAGTTTATGAAAAGCTGGAGAGTCGTAGGGATAGACGACAGCTTCTCAAAAGATTTTTGCTGCATCGTGGGCTGTGTGATGTGTGGAAGAAATGTAGAGGGATTCATGTATGATGAAATCACAGTGGATGGATTGGATTCTACGGAGAAGATAATCAGAATGCTTAAGAGATCGAAATTTTACGGTCAATTAAAGTGTGCTTTTCTGAACGGAATAACCTTCGGCGGTTTCAATCTTGCGGATATCTCCGAAATCCATGAGAGAACAGGTATTCCAGTGGTAGTCATAATGGGTAGGGAACCAGATATGGAGGAATTTTGTAACGCTTTAAAAAATTTGGATAACTTCGAAGATCGAATTGCAATTGTTAGGCGTTCAGGAAACATTCACAGATTTAAAGGATTATATTTGCAGGTCTCTGGAATAGGCTTTAAAGAGGCTGAGAGATTAGTTGAGGAAAATGTTTTTAGAGGGAAAATCCCTGAGGCCCTGAGAATTGCGCATCTCATGGCCTCGGCAATAGTCCATGGAGAGTCAAAAAACCGCTAATCGGAAATTTTATAAATAGAATTGCTATCATATTTTATGGATGGCATGATGGAGACCATAAACAGTGTGATGTACAATCCTCTTTTCATCGTGACCATCCTTATATTTGGCGGCCTAGTTGTTGGATTTGCAGGATACAAGCTTTTTAAACTTTATAGTGCGACGATAGGATTCGTGGTGGGGGTTATTCTAGGTTACTATATCTCCATATTCCTTTTTGGAGAACCGTCTCTAA
>CAYSRI010000220.1:0-1729 GCA_964433405.1 uncultured archaeon
GAAGGAGGTGATAAAAATGGAAATGAAGGAAATGATGGAAGCGGGTAGGGGTTTCTACAAGATGGGTTTTGGAATTGCAAAGACAACCTTGGACTTGCTGAAGGTTAGCATGGACAACTACGTGAGCATGTATGAGTTCTATCTACGGCAGTTCCTGCCGGGAGAGAGCTTCGAAAGCGTTAGGAAGGCAATACAGCTCTACACAGAATCTCAAAACAGGGTTTTCGAGAACTTCAAGAAGCTTTTAGACCAGCTCGAGAAGCAGCAGGATGAGATTTACAGCAGAATGCTTGAAATGGCTCCAAAGGAAGAGAAGAAGAAACAGTAAGTCTTTTTTATTTTTTCATTCAACAGTCTTTGTGGCATCCTATATTCTCATCTTGTATAATAACAGAAAGCAAGTAGTCAAGGTTGGGAAGCTCGGAACATTTGATTTCGAACCCGGATTCTATTACTACATTGGCAGCGCGGAAAGATTGAGCAGAGTGAAAAGGCATTTTGGCAGTAAAAGGAAAAAATGGCATATAGACTACATCTCCGAAGTCTTTGATGTGCTCGGAGCGATTCTCATCAACCTTGAAGAATGCGAAGTTGCACATAGGATCAAACTGACCCCAATTAAAGGCTTTGGATGCTCGGATTGTAATTGCTACTCTCATCTTTTTTATTCCAAAAATTTTACTATTGAGTACTTGTTTACATGAACCTCCATTCCTTTCTTCCCCTCTTTAGCGTAAGCGTTGTATATCTCGACTGTCATCCCGATTTCAGCCCTTCTATATATCTCTTTGTCCCAGACAATAATTCTAACCCTCCCGGTTTCATCTGAGAGGTATATTTCTCTCCCGATATCGGGATCCCCGATTCCGCTCACTTTTCCTCTGATGTTTACCTTCCCAGGCACTATTTTAGAGATCTTAGTGAATTCCGTTAAATCCTGTGAATATTTTGCAAGTGCATTGGCGGTCTCCTCGTCAATAAGATCCCCAAATCTCTCTCTAATTTCTCTCATTCTTTCTTCTCCTTCCATATCACCACCGAAGCCAAAGCAGAACTAAATCAACCCTGAAGTTCATAAAATCCACTCTCTCAGTTCCTCGGGAGCCGAGGCGAAATAGATTAGGCATTCGTATTCGAGCACGTGAAGCTTTTTTGCCAGAATTACGAGAGAGTGAAGTGGATCTCCAAAGTCGAAATAAGCCAATTCCCTGAGTCGGTCGCACTTGACAACTGCATCCTCGCTTCCCGCTCTTGCTATACCGACGGCGAAGTGATCCTTAAAGCTACTATCAAGCTCCAAGATTCGATTAACTGCATCTTTTATGGTCATTGGAGGATTCAGATCCAGAAAAAGCAATGTATGTGCATCTATACTTAGATTTGCATAAATCGTGTTAATAAAAGCTTTCGAGCGATACCAGCTGATCGTTGCAGATTTCCCAAAGCGGTAGTTCTGTAGCCCCGTTTAAGAGCTGACCGCATTGATTATACTCGCGTTGTTTATTATCTTCGTTTCAACATTCGCCTTTCTAGCTTCGAGAATCAGAGCAATGTGGGTCGTTGCTACCGTCGGATCTCCTGGAACGAGTATGACGATGTTCCTCTCTCTGGCTTTTTCAATTATTTTCCCGCTTAGCTCCTCCAAGTCGCTCCTTTTAGCCTCTTTGATTTCCTTACCAAAAAAATCTTGCAGTTCTTCAATCGATGAGGAAATCCTTGAAGTGTAAGT
>CAYSRI010000221.1:0-374 GCA_964433405.1 uncultured archaeon
CAAGAATTTTTATTAGATCGCCAGGAACGAATGGAATTGCTCCGATCATAAGCAACTCATAAAATCCGAGATTAGGAAATATCACTAGAAGCCATATAAGGCCTAATCCATAAATTATGACGAAGTTAGCGAAAATTAGAATTGGCAGAAGTGTCATAAAGAACCTAGCGCCAATGTATCTGTCTACCAAATATCCTATGAAGAATGCCGACAAAATGAAACCGACTAGATATCCTGCAGTCGGTCCATAAAGAACTGTAAGACCGCCCTTAAACCCTGCAAACCAAGGAATTCCTACTAACCCTAGTGCAACGTAGAACGCTTGGCTGATTCCGCCCCAGTTTCTGCCTAGAATTATAGCGCCCAGAAAAACT
>CAYSRI010000221.1:384-1694 GCA_964433405.1 uncultured archaeon
ATCGTTACTGGAACTGGAGTCCACGGGAGATAAACCCTTATCTGAGCGCATATACCAGTAATGGCTGCAAAGGCAAATGCTAGGACTAACTTCTCTTCCAACCGGGCTTCATATCTCCAACGGTAGAACCTGTACCTCACAAATTCCATTTGAAACCTCCCTCCAAACTTTTTTGATATCTTGTTTTGGGGTTTTTGAATGCATATGGACTACCATTCGCTTACGTAAGGAACTTCTCCCTACACGAGCATTTCGTGGCTCGCAGCCACACATCAAGTATTTTAAGGGGGCATTGTAGTCTCTGACCGACCCCCGGCCGTAAAAACTGAGCAGGAAAATTATATAAGGTTTACCCTAGCCTACCTCCACTGCTGTATCCCATCACTTTCGGAAGGGGGCTTAGCAGCAACAATGGTTTAAAATTTTCGGCTATATCCTAACTTTTTGCTAAAAATTTAAAAATTTGGGGGTAAGAGGCAAAAGCTATGAAAACTCTTGACCTTCGATACTAGGTTCGTGCCCAGGAAGAATCCTGCTCTTTTTAACTAAACTCAAAGCCTTGAAACAGCTTTCATACCATTCGCTGAGATCTACATGAAGCCCTGGCGGAAGGAATGGGAGATTTGAGCCTACGGTTACTTTTTGACCGTGCTCATCCTCAAACTCTATTGGCACTTTGGGTGGGTACAGGTTTATATACGAGTAGAAATGGTCTCCAGAGAGGAGGTAATCCCCACTCTGAGCCTTTACCAGAACTCCCTGAAGACCTTTAGTGTGGCCAGGAAGTAAAACAAGCCTTACACCTTTCTCAATTTCTATATCTCCGTTCACAAGACAAAGATCCATTTCCTCGAGTGGTGAAAAAAGGTCTTTCTCATATATTTCTCTATAGTGCATCGGCGGATTTAGAGCTGACTCCCATTCTCTCTTTTGAACAAATATCCTCGCATTTTGGAACATGGTCGCATTGGCAACGTGATCGAAATGCAGATGCGTAATGATGAGCGTATCGATTTCCTCAGGTTTCAAATTCACACTGGAAAGAGCGTTTCTCAAACCCTGCTCACCTCCACCCTTACACGGAAAGCCATGGACTAAGCCTTTTTTTGGTTCTGAAACTCCAGCATCGACAAGTATTTTTTTATCCTCGCTTTCAATCAGCCACACATAAACCGGGCCTGAAGCCAGAATTCGCATGTCGCTCAGCATTGCAACAGCTCCTAATGGCACGCTGATTTCTGCCTGTTTAAGGGGCTTGATATGGAACATAAGATTATGTAATAATTATCAATATAAATCCTTTTCTAGGA
>CAYSRI010000222.1:0-692 GCA_964433405.1 uncultured archaeon
AGACCACCCTATACCCTTTGCTCGTTGAAATAATACTTTCAAGCTCTTTCATTCTGGCCTCAAACCTCTTGATCTCAACCTAGATCTTCTCTTTCTGTACTCCATGATCTCTAAATCTCGTCGCAATTCTAAAAGCTTCTTAGCTGTCATGCCAATGGCTTTAAAACTCTTAACAGCCCCAATATGTTGCTTCAGTTCTGCAAGTCTGGCCTTGTATTGCTTCAGTTCTGTAAATTTATCCTATTCAGACTTTTTAGCCTTCTATTCAGCCTCAAGGATTTCTATATCCTCAGCATAATTTTCATAGCTTTTTGGCTATTATGACAGTGGAATCTTCGAAAAAGACATCCAAGATCTCAAAATTGTTCTCCTTAAGTTTTGAAAGATATTCTTCAAGGCTGAGATCTCCCTCGAAGGTGTAAGCTTTGAAACCCTTCTTAAGCTCTTCAAAACCCCATAGATTCCACTCTAAGTCCTCGAGGCTGAAACCTTTCCTAGGAAAGAATTGTCGGTTGACGTAGATTCCACCCTTCCTAAGAGCTTTTGAGATCTTCGGAATTAATTCCGCACGCTTTCCGCCAGGATTGAAAGAAGAAAATACTACATCGTAAAGTTCTCCGATGTCATCTCTGAAAAAGTCACCTTTAACAAAATTTACCCTCTCAGCATTAAAGGGCCTTAGAAATTCCATT
>CAYSRI010000222.1:702-1655 GCA_964433405.1 uncultured archaeon
AGTCCATTGCGGAGTTTACAACTTCAGGAAGATCGAAGACATCAGCTCTGAGCCCCTCGTTAAGCAGTGTGAAAGCGTAAGCGTAGAATCCATGTCCTCCACCTAAATCGAGAAGTCTTTTTGCTTTTCTGAATTCTTCAAGCTCAGCAATCTTTAGAACTAACTTAAGATCCTTTAGCAAAGCCATTTTTCCTAGAATTTTGATTCTATGCTTGAAAAAATCTTCTCTTTTTCTTAAATTTTCGCCTTTCAAATAGTTTTCGAGATTCAACCAAACTTCAACTTCCCTCATCTTTTCATCAAAAATCTCTGCAAGTGAGAACGGAGATCTCCTGTTCATGAGCATTGAAGATATCTTCGATACCCTATACTTCCCCCCTTCCTCCAATAGCAATTCCTTTGACTTCAAAAATTCGCAAACTGCTTTAACGGTTCTTTGGTTTAAATTAAGTTCTCTGGCGACTTCTTCAGCTGACATCGGTCTCTCTAAAATCTCAAAAAAACCGAGCTTTATGCAGTTTGAGATCAGAGCAAAAGTTTTGAAGTCTTCGAGTCTGAGCATGCTATTTAACCATTCTGCATTCAATTTTAACACTTCGAGCATATCACGAGTAGAGCTCAACTTAAAAAGTTTTACTATTATTCAAAAAAGTAATCCGATTATAATAAGCTTTTATCCTTGACTTTAAAGAAGGTGACCTCATTTATCGAGAGCTAAAAACCGCTGAATAAGTAACAAGGTCGAATACAGATTCGGAAGAAAGCTTAGCGGGTTCTGAACTAAGTATGGATTCGCATTGAACCCACACCCAGTTCTTGAGCCTCATCCCTCTCATCGAGCTCGGCCCCTTTCGGGGAACTCAGCTCTCCACATCCCAAGGAATCTATTCCAGATATTCCTAGCAGCAGTCTTCTGTCTGTCAATTTCAAGCCCGCATTTCGGGCATCTGAAA
>CAYSRI010000223.1:0-1601 GCA_964433405.1 uncultured archaeon
TCTCGGAATTTCCGTATTGGCCCATCCTAACACTTCAGTTTCAAAAGTCTCTAATCCTCCGATTCCGGAACCCCAGATTACACCAACTCTGTTTTTATCTACATTGTCTTCAATAATGCCGGAATGCGCTACTGCTTCTCTTGCAGCAACAAGTCCCAATTGAGTATTTCTATCCATTTTTTTAGCCTCTTTCTTATCGAAATGCTGTAACGGATCGAAATTTTTTACCTCGCAAGCGAACTTAGTTTTAAAGTTTGTGGCATCAAAAAGAGTAATCGGAGCGGCACCGCTCTCACCTTTCACAAGATTTTCCCAGTATTCTTTTGCATTATTTCCTATTGGTGTTATTGCTCCAAATCCGGTTACAAATACTCTTTTTAATTCCATAAACTTTGTTTAATTTCTTTTTTTGTTGAAGAATATTATTTATTTACTACTTCTTCGATGTAAGCGATAGCGTGTCCTACAGTAGTAATTTTTTCAGCTTGATCATCAGGGATCTGAATGTTAAATTCTTTTTCAAATTCCATGATTAACTCAACTGTATCTAGTGAATCAGCTCCTAAATCGTTAGTGAAGCTAGCTTCAGGAGTTACTTCTGTTTCTTCAACGTCAAGCTTATCAGCGATGATAGCTTTTACTCTTGATGCAATGTCTGACATAGTAAATTATTTTTTTAATTGTTAGATGGTGCAAATATATAAAATTCTTTACGATAAAACATTTTTTTAGTCTTTTTTGTGGACCGGAAGCTTTCATTTTAGATTGTTTTGCTTTAGTCTTTTCGTTTTCAGGAGGTTATATTTATAGTGTTCAGGGAATATAAAATCAATCATGGAATGACTGAGAGAGAAATGGAAGATAATTCTTTTGAACTTCATTATTGTTAGGTTTGATTGATGAATAGCAGGTCAAAAAAATACGCGTTACAATAAAAAACGATTTCAAATTGGGTTTATCAATCTCAACAATTTTTTTATAAAGTCATCATACATATATATAACAGTTAGTTTTATTGTTGAAGTTTGAAATAAGCTTGTTTTAAAGTAAAAAACCACTGAATAATCAGTGGTTTTAGTGGAGTTGGAGGGATTCGAACCCTCGTCCAAACAAGCAATACATAAGCTTTCTACATGCTTATTCTACCATTGGTTTTCGACTGGAAGCAGAGGATAGACACCCAACTACCAGCTTATCTTCTGAAATTTTCGAGCTTTAGCCAAAGCTTCTAAAGCCTTATTTCTGCATTCCTATATCCCAGGATCAAACGCCGCAGAACAGAGCATTTGTGGAATATCTTGCTTCCCTACTGAAATCTTCGGGAAAACGCTTGATCTACTATACTTCGATATTAAGCTGCAAGAGCGAACTCTTCGTTGCCAGTTAAAAGTGTGTAGCAAGGGATTTAAGAGATCGCGCTACGGTTCTCTGCATGCTTACTTACCCATTGGTCTTGCTGTCGAAACCAGTCAACCCCATGAATAAAGTGAATGCAAAGATAATGCTTTTTGTTTACATTTCATTAATGTAGATGGTTTTAATAGAAATTAGGAAATAAAATGAGTAACCTGAAGGTAGTAAGAATTGAATATCCAGTAATT
>CAYSRI010000224.1:0-1535 GCA_964433405.1 uncultured archaeon
CAATTCCTATACCTCTCCCGATCTCGAAAACCAGCAAAGTTATGGCAACATCAGAAAAAAAGTTGAGCAACTCGGTATTCGCTTTCAAATTTTCTGAAAGAAAGAGGCTGACCACAATCCCGGTTGTTACGTATCCGGCAATGCGAGAAAAACCCACTCCCTCAAATAAGTAAGCCATCAGGGCAGAAAATCCCAGAAATACGGCAAGAAGAAGGTATATTTCCATTCGCTAAAAGGTATTTCAGAGTGTGATTTTAAGATTTTCGAGAACTGTTAAATACATCCTAGACAACTATTTTTGATGGAGAGCTACGAGAATTTGTTGGAACGGGCACTGGAAAAACTATCACAAAAACCTGTGTTGAGGAAGGAGCGATTCGAGATACCGAAGGTCAGTGTAACGAGAGAAGGGCCAAGGACTATACTCAGAAATCTTACGCAGATATCGAAGACTCTGAACAGAAGCGAGGATCACATCTACAAGTATCTTGTGAGATCCCTAGGAACTGCTGGAATGGTGGATAACGGGAGACTGATACTCCAGGGAAAATTTTCAGAGGACGAAATTCAAAAGGAGATAAACGAGTATGTAAAGCTTTACGTACTCTGCAAAGAGTGCAACGCTCCCGATACTGAGCTTATAAAGGAAGAGAGAGTGACTTTTCTCCGCTGCCTTGCATGCGGCGCTAAGCAGCCAGTAAAAGGATGAAATTCAGAATGAAAATTTACAGAGTTCGTGGCGAAGTGCTAGTTGCCGTGTGCGATTCAGAGTTAGTTGGGAAAACATTCAGAGAAGGAAATCTTAAGATTGAAGTTAAGGAAGATTTTTACGGGACCGAGGATTTTGATGAGAGAGAAGTTGAGGAAGCGCTGAAAAAGGCCACAATTGCAAATATCACTGGAAAAAGGGCAGTCGAGCTTGCTATCAGAATCGGAATTGTGGACAGAGAAAGAGTTTTGAGAATAGAGGACTGTCTTCACGCTCAGATGGTGCTAATTTGAAGCGATAGTATAAACAGGGATGAGGCAAAGACCAAGCAATTCGCTGCTCCAACTACATCTCCACTAACTCCGCCTAATCTCGAGCGGGCATAGTAATTAAGGCAGAAAGTAATAAAGACTGCGAATGCTAAGGCAACAAGACTTCTGGGTTCAAGAACGGCAATGGTCAGCGGTATTGCGCCAGCAAGGATATCTCTTTTTCGGGCAAATTCCATGAAGTAGGCCCCCATGCCATTCCAGCTTGGTTTTGAAGTTGTGAGCAAAAATAGCATTGAAAACTTCGCAAAAACCTGAGAGATCACTATTTCGAAGGCTTTGACAAGTGAGAAGCTATGGTAGAGGACAATGAAATAAATGCATAGGAAAGCGACTCCTCCAGCACCGGTTTGCACGTCTTTCATTGCCTCCCTTTTTTTATTCCTCGGTGCAAAAAAAGCATCACCGAAATCAGCCCGACCGTCTACGTGATTTATTCCTTCAAACGCTATGTAAAAAATCATGCAGAGTATTCCGAGACCAAAAAAGGCCGGACT
>CAYSRI010000225.1:0-243 GCA_964433405.1 uncultured archaeon
GTTAGAGCATTTCTTAGAAGTATTTCCTAGCTTAACTCTCACCACCTGCCTTCCAGCTCTCTCAGCTTTGAAGGCGAGCAGCAAGAGGGGAGGAATTTTGACCATGCGGAATTTACTCCCACTCTTCCCCGCTGTATACCTCTTCAGTAGACTTAGCAGCAACGAAAAGTTAAAAAATACCAGATGAATGTAGAAGCTTTATCCGTTCACCTAAAAGCCCCCATGATACAAGAGGAAAGGCGA
>CAYSRI010000225.1:366-797 GCA_964433405.1 uncultured archaeon
ACCTCTCAGCTTGTTTTCAACTGGCTGCAGGGGTTCTCCTGGATCTTTTTTCTTTATTTCGGTAATCTTTTTTGCGAGCTACTTCTCGAATTTCGGATCGTAATTGACGGAAAAGGGCAATCCTGTATCAGGAGGGAGGGAATATACCGCGCTCATTCCCTTGCCGAGGATATATTCGTACCTGAATGCATTCATCTCTGATTTTGCCTCGAGGATTGCCACGTATTCCTTTGGCATGGGGTCTCCTGGCTCGAGTCTGAAGAAGAGGGACAGTTTTTCTCTCTTCACCGCGGACAATCGCGTAGAGAGTCCAACCATGTCTTCGTTCTTTTTCTTATCTTTGTATCTCGTAGTAAAGCGAAAAGCTGAACCCAAAAACCTCCAGAGAAGGCTCCAAACTCCTTCTGTGCCAGAATCAGCCTCGTCGAGTA
>CAYSRI010000225.1:807-1533 GCA_964433405.1 uncultured archaeon
TACTCCTCCGGATCTTAGCGGATGCTCCACGTTCAATATAATGTCGTCTTGAGATCAAAAGGGTTTTGCTAAAGTTCACTATTCGTAGAAGAGCTATCAAAGGCGTCGGTCCTATCTTCTCTATATCCCCTACACATCTACCCTCTCTCATCACCCTATATTTACATAGGTTAAAAAACTTACAAAGTTGGACATAATCTATCATACTGCAAGGTAAAAAAGATTGTGATCGGCAAATTCCGCAATTATTTATTAAAACCTAGAAGCTCCTTGCGTAAGCTAAGACTTCCACTTATCTAAGATTGGAAAATGATCAAAAGTGCTTTGAAAACTAAGCTGATCCAAAAGCCTCATTCAGCAATCTTTTGCAGTTTTTGAGCACAAATTCGCAATCCTGAACAGCTTTTTCCGCATCTTCGGCAGAGTAGATTTCTTCAGGTGGCAAAGAAAGCTCCTCATCTCCATACATGCTGACTTCCCTTTCCCTTCTTAGCGTTCTAGAAATCGTTGCCATTTTGTTTATTTCTCCTCTAAACCATTCTGGAAAGAAATTTGAGTTTTTCCTTAGAATTGGACCAACATCGAGAATCTTTGGCGGCTCTATCCCTACAATTCTCAATGCTGCTTTTAGCGATAGCTCAACAGCTTCCTGGCACGCTCTAATCGTGAAAGGATAACTTCCATCTTTTAAAGCTTCCTTTGCATGCTTAAGCCTCTCTTCAGCCT